>JBBDJF010000099.1:0-14318 GCA_040880045.1 Sneathiella sp. | reverse complement strand
GTCAAGCAGATGCTGAAAGTCCTCAAAAAAGGGGAGGTGGCGGTGATTACGCCCGATGGCCCGCGCGGTCCACGCATGCGCGCGCAGGATGGCGTTGTGCGCCTTGCCGCAATGTCCGGCGTTCCTGTCTACCCTGTCAGCTTTTCAACGACACGCGGCAAGATTCTCGGCAGCTGGGATCGCTTTCTTCTGGCCGCGCCGTTCAGCCGTGGTGTCATTGTCTGGGGCGACGGGATCGGGGTGCCGCGGCATGACGAGGATGGGGCGTTTACAAAGGCGCGGGATGCGATCGAAAGCAGCCTGACGCAGATTACCCAATGGGCGGATGCCGCCTGCAACAGGGACACGGTGGAGCCGGAGACGCGCGACAAGCCGGTCAAGCCGCATCAAAGAGCGGCGGAACGCTGATGCAGCTGGCGTTATATAACAGTCTGTTGTGTCTGGGCGGGCCAATTCTGCGCCGCCATATGAAGAAACGACTTGCGGCCGGCAAGGAAGACCCGGACCGGTTTCAGGAACGGATGGGCCATGCGAGTCTGTCCCGTCCGTCCGGCCAGTTGATCTGGATTCACGCGGCATCCGTTGGCGAGTCGGTGTCGGCGCTTGCCCTCATCGACGGACTTCTGTCCAGGGTGCCTGAGCGACATATCCTGGTCACCACAGGCACCCGGACCTCGGCGGAGATCATGGCGGCGCGGCTGCCCGAGGGCGCCTTTCACCAGTATGTTCCCCTTGATATGAAGCCGGCGGTCTGCCGTTTTCTCGATCATTGGCGGCCCGATCTGGCAATCTGGATGGAATCGGAGATCTGGCCGAATCTGATCATGCAGAGCGGTGTGCGGCGCATCCCGATGATGATGGCGAATGCCCGGATTACGGAAAAATCCTTTGATGTCTGGCGGAAGTCATTTGGCCTGTCGCGAAAGCTTCTCCGGAACTTTGATTTCTGTTCCGCGCAATCGGAACTCTCCGCGGATCGCCTGCGTCAACTCGGGGCGGCGCCGGTTGAATGCCTTGGCAACCTGAAATTCGCGGCCGAGCCGCTCCCCGTTGATGTCGCCGCGCTTGAAACCATGCAGGAGGCCGTGAACGGTCGTCCGCTTTGGCTCGCGGCCAGTACTCATCGCGGGGAGGAGGAGCAGATCCTTGCTGTGCATCAACGCCTTTCGGAACGCTGGCCCGACATTCTCACTCTTATCGTGCCACGCCATCCGGAACGCGGAGAGGAAATTACGACACTCCTTTCGAATGCAGGCGCGACGGTCGGGCGACGATCCGTCGGGCAACGAATCACGGATGAGACGGGTATTTATATCGCCGATACAATTGGCGAACTTGGCCTGTTCTACCGGCTGTCGAATAACGTCTATATCGGGGGATCACACGTTTCAAACGGGGGACAGAACCCGCTGGAACCCGCGCGGCTCGACTGCGCCTTGCTTCACGGGTCGCATATGGATAATTTCGCCGATGTGATGGCGACATTTTCAGACTATGACGCCGCGACAGAAGTTGAGAATGCGGATGCCCTCGCGGAGGCGATTGCGCATTTTATCGAGCAACCGGCACGGCGGGACGACATGGCGGCGCGGGCCGCTGAAGTCGTGGTGACAGGTCAGGAATCGCTGGAGCGAACATTGGCCGAGATTGAACGCTTGCTGACACGGGGGCGGGATGAAAACCCCTGACTTCTGGCGAAAAGACAGTAAGAGCCTGATGCCGCACCTGCTGGCGCCCGCCGCGTGGGCCTACGGCGGGATGAGCCGTCTTCATCGGTCGCTTCAGAAAAGCCATACCGTCGAGGTGCCGGTCATCTGTGTCGGCAATGTTGTGGCAGGGGGCGCGGGCAAGACACCGGTCGCCGTTGCGATTGCCCGGTTCTTCCTGACCGAGGGCAAGCGGCCGCATTTCCTGACCCGCGGTTATGGCGGACAATTGAAAGGCCCGGTGCGGGTCGTGCCGGATGTTCACCAGTTCGCCGATGTCGGGGATGAGGCCCTGATCCTCTGCTCAACCGCAACGACCTGGGTGGCGCAGGATCGTGTTGCGGGCGCTCGCGCTGCGATCAGGGCCGGGGCGGAGGTGATTATCATGGATGACGGATTTCAGAACCCGTCCCTTTCCAAGGATTTCTCACTTCTCGTTCTGGACGCGGATTATCAGGTGGGGAACGGACGCCTGCTTCCGGCCGGGCCGTTGCGCGAAACACTGGCGTCCGGGCTGGACCGTGCGGATGCTGTTATCCTAGTTGGCGGAAAGGTCGATACGAACATATATAACTGGTTAAATAAATATAAACCGGTTTTTAATTCCAGACTGCTCCCAATGCAGAATTCCGAGGCGATTGCAGGCGAAACCGTTGTTGCCTTTGCCGGGATAGGACGGCCGGAAAAGTTTTTCGACAGCCTCCGTGCGGCGGGATGCCAGCTGACAGATTGCTTTAGCTATGACGACCATCATGTTTATAATACTGAAGAAATCATGAAAATGGTGGAGGTGGCGGCGGCCCGGAACGCAGCCCTCGTCACGACCCGGAAAGACTATGTCCGGCTTTCGATGGAGGTCAGAATGATGGTCAGCGTATTTGATGTCGAGATGAATTTTGAAGCCCCCGCCGAGCTCCAGAAACTGCTGCTGTCCGTTCTGGAAGTGCGTCACACATGAAGGATGTTTCGCTCAAATACCGTCTGGAATGGGTCGTCGTCAGGGTTGTTATCGGAATTTTCGGCTGTCTGGGGCGAACGCGGGCGGCGACATTCGGCGGCTGGCTGGCCCGGAAAATCGGACCGCGCATGAAGGTGCATGCTCTCGCCCGGTCAAACATGAAGATGGCGCTGCCCGGTCTCGGCACGGAAGAGATTGAGAGCAACCTTACCCGTATGTGGGATAACCTTGGCCGCAATATCGGAGAGTTGCCATTCAACAAGGCAATCATGGCAGACCCGGAGGCGGTCGAGATTATCGGCGGTGAGCATATGACGGCCTATCTTGAAAGCGGGAAAGCCGCTTTTTTCGTGACGGCGCATTACGGCCCCTGGGAACTGGTGGGGCTTGTGGGCCAGCGCTTGGGGGCCCGCGCGACCGGTATTTACCGGGCGGCGAACAATCCGCTCGTTGAGGATTTCTTTCAGGAAATGCGCGCCGATCCGCATTACAAATTTGTCTCCAAGGGCCGGGAAGGGGCGAGAGCAATTCTAAAGGCCGCGCGGGCGGGCGGCGCCATCGTGTTGCTGAATGACCAGAAGCTGAACAGCGGCATGACCGTTCCCTTCTTTGGCCGCGATGCCATGACCGCGCCTGCCGTTGCGGAAATCGCCTGTAAAATGGATGTGCCGATTTACCCCATGCGGACCGAGCGGCTTGAGAACGGCAAGCGACGGCTGACGATTTACCCGGCATTGGAGAGGGTGAGTACAGGCGACAGAAAAGTGGATGTCTATGCGCTTCTAAAGGCCATTAACGAGATATATGAGCAGTGGATAACCGAACGGCCGGACCACTGGTTCTGGGTCCATAACCGCTGGTCTTGATGGATTGCCAAGTTAGCTTGCGAGCGCGAGCTTCGCCTTTTCCTCCCGCGCTTTCTCAAGCCGCTCCATCGCCATCTTGTCGGCAATTTCTGCGGTGGTTATCTTCTCGCGCTTTGCCCGGATAAGGATTTTCTGGCAGGTATCATAGATACCCCTCACATGGAACATCGCTTCTTCACGGTTGAAGTCCGGGCCTTCATGACTGATGACAATAATCCCGCCCGCGTTAATGGCGTAGTCCGGGACATAGAGGATGCCTTTGTCCATCAGGACCTGCGCATGACGATCTTCGGCAAGCTGGTTGTTGGCGGAACCGGCAACGATCTTGACTCGTAAACGGTTAATTGTTTCATCATTGAGGATGGCACCAAGGGCGCAGGGAGCGAAAACATCCGCTTTCTGGTCGTAAATTTCATCGACACTGACGGCGGTCGCGCCGAGATTCCGGACGGCTTTTTCGACGGCCGCCTCATAAGGATCCGCGACGATCAATTCGGCGCCTGCATCTTTCAGCAGTTCGCAAAGACGATAGCCGACATTGCCAAGCCCCTGCACGGCAACCGTGATCCCGTTCATGGGGCCCCGGCCGATTTTAAAATCCACCGCAGCCCGTAACCCATAGAATACGCCATAGGCTGTCGCGGGGGAGGGGTCGCCGCATTTGCCTTCGCTGATACCGGCGATATGTCGCGTGGCGCGGCGGGCGACTTCGAGATCCTTGACGGTCGTACCGACATCCTCCGCCGCGATATAGCTGCCGCCCAGCTGATCGACGGCATAGCCAAAGGCTTCGAAAAGCTCGGTTGTCTTGTCGGTACGGGAATTGCCGATAATGACGGATTTTCCGCCGCCCAGATTGACGCCGGCGAGAGAGGATTTATATGTCATCCCGCGGGACAGACGCAATACGTCGGCGATCGCCTCCTCTTCATTTGCGTAATCCCACATGCGGGTGCCACCGAGAGCCGGGCCGAGGGTTGTGTCATGGACGGCGATAATGGCCTTCAGTCCTGACTTCTTGTCGTGGAAAAACGACACATCCTCGTGGTTATCAAATTCCTTTGCAGAAAAAACGCTCATGGCTCGCCTCGGTTAGAATATTAGTATATTAAAAAATTCGCATATGTTAACCCTGATATTTTCCTTTATGAGACTGAAATCAACCCAATTTTTGATGGAAATCAAACTTTGCAGTTTCCTTTCGCTATTGCAGCAAAAGCAATGGCAAAGTTTCGGCCGCGATATGTGCGGCGCAACAAAAAAACACCTGCTAAAGGGCGGAACAGGCACGATCACGCCGAATTGGGCGATTCACAAGCGGTCTGTCTTGCCAAGAATCTCCGCAACAACGCTGCCGATTTTAAGGCTGGCTGTCAGGCCGGGGCTTTCCATGCCGAACAGGTTGATCAGGCCGGGCAGGCCGTGATCGCGCTCATCCATGACCCTGAAATCCGCGGCTGACCCGTTCGGGGACTGGGTCTTGGGACGGATGCCGGAATAGGCCGGAATCAGGCTGCTGTCAGGCAGGACCGGGAAATAACGACGGATCGCGTCGTAAAAGTCGGCGGCCCGGTCCGGGTTCACGGCATAGTCGATTTCCCCCACCCATTCCTGATCGGGCCCGAAGCGGATTTGCCCGGCAAGGTCGAGGGTGACATGGATGCCGAGGCTGGCGGTATTCGGGACCGGATAGATCAGCCTTGAAAAAGGGGAGGGCGCCGTCATGGTGAAATAGCTGCCCTTGGTGAGATACCGGGTTGGAATAGTTTCTGCAGGCAGGCCCCTTATCCGTCCGGCGACTTCCTGGGCCGACAGTCCGGCGGAGTTGATCAGGTTCCGGCACTTGATCGTGATGCCATCCGCCGTCACGTCAAAGCCTTCTGTAGCCTTCACCGCCGTCTCGAATGTGGTGTTGAAGGCGATTGACCCGCCACCGTCCTCGATCTCCCCGACATAGGCGAGCATGAGCTGATGGCTGTCGATGATCCCGGTGGATGGGGAAAGCAGCGCTGCGGAGCAGTGAAGCGCCGGTTCCATTCTCACCGCCTCCGCCCGGGTCAGGAAGGATATGTCGTCCACATTATTGGCGGCGGCCTTGTCCGCGAGCGTCTCCAGCGTTGAAATTTCCTCTGTTGAGGTCGCGACGATCAGCTTGCCGCAGTTGCGATGCGGGATATGGTGTGTCCGGCAATAGTCATAGAGCTGATGCTTGCCCTCGACACAGTAAATCGCCTTCAGGCTGTCTTTCGGATAATAGATGCCTGCGTGGATCACCTCGCTGTTGCGGGACGAGGTTCCGTCGCCGAAATGCGCGGCCTGCTCCAGCACCAGGACGTCGCGGCCATGGACAGCCAGCGTTCGCGCAATCGCCAGACCGATAACGCCTGCGCCAACCACGATATTTTCCACATCCACAGTCATGGCTTTGCGTAGCAGTTTTTGGCCCGTTTCACAAAGGGTTGATTTATTTTGGACTTACCCCGGGCTCGCGCCCTGTCAGAATCGAATCCTTCGCGTCATTCAGGAAACGCCAGCCGAACCGGCAGAATCTCATCCGCAGGGTAAAATTTTATAACTATTATATAACTTTTAACCGGTTAAATTGTCAGGAATGACCCGGATTAATCATCTCCGTCAATGATTTGTAAATTTGAACTCGATATGATGCTTGTCATGTTCCGGTGGCTGGTTTACTTAATTACGGCATCATGAATAGTTGTGAGCCAGTTAGCGGCGGTGAAAATTGCTGGGGGCGAATTGAACGTGTCAAACGTGACAGTGACTTTGGATGAGACAAAGCCGGAAAAAGTAGAACAGCCAACCCGCGCGCATATTATTGTCGTGGGAAACGCCAAGGGCGGGTCGGGTAAATCGACGACCGCCATGCATATCATCATCTCGTTGCTGACCATGGGGTTCAAGGTCGGCGCCATTGATCTGGACGGCAAGCAGAAAACTCTGGGTCGCTATATCGAGAACCGCGAGGCCTTTATCGCAAGGAAGAAGCTCAGCCTGCCGATGCCGACCCTCAAGGTGATCGAGCCGAGCCCGAAGAAGAATATGGATGAGGCGCAATCGGATGATCGGTCGCGATTTGTCGCGGCGCTTCAGGAACTGGTCTACGAAAACAACTTTGTCGTTGTCGATTGCCCGGGCGCGGACAGTTTTATCTCCAAGCTCGGACATTCCTTTGCGGATACCCTACTCACCCCGATGAATGACAGCTTTATCGACCTTGACCTGCTGGCGACGATAAACGGCACCAGTCTTGAGGTCGAGAAACCCAGCTGGTATAGCGAAATGGTCTGGGAACAGCGCAAACGGCGCGCCCTGATCGACAATCACAAGATCGACTGGGTGGTGATGCGCAACCGTCTGTCCCATACGGATGCCCATAACAAGCGCCATATCGAGAGAATCCTGAAGAAGCTCTCGTCGCGTATTTCCTTTCGTGCGGCGCCGGGCTTCGGCGAACGTGTTGTCTTTCGCGAATTGTTCCTGAAGGGTTTGACGATGCTGGACTTGAATAAAAAGGGCGTTGGCGTGAAAATGTCCATGAGCCATGTGGCGGCAAGGCATGAACTGCGCCACCTGATCAAGTCACTGAACCTGCCCGGCGTTGAGAATAAAGTCGAAAAGCTCTAACCAGGGGCTTGGAATAGAGGCCCGCAATGATGGACACAGAGGAAGCCGCCGTCGCCCTCGCGAAGCTGGGGCATCCCATCCGCCTGAGGATTATACAGTTTCTGGTGCAGGCCGGGGAGGCGGGATTGTCGGTCGGTGAAATTCAGGTGCTTCTCGATATTCCCGGCTCCACACTTTCCCATCACATCTCCCATCTGGTAAGCGGCGGCCTAATCCACCAGCAACGCGAAAGCCGCACCCTGCGGTGTTTCGTCAATTACAAAAAGGTGGAAGGCCTCGTCGAGCTGCTGACCGATAAATGCTGTATGGGCGTTGATTTGACCCATATCGACCCGGTGCCAGAGAAAAGCTGACCACCCCAGATATCGTTATTTCGACAATTATCGAAATAAATGCTTGAAACTTTCCACAGCGAATGTTAGTTGACATATTATTAATTCGGTAAATCTGGAAATATAGATATGTCTTTAAATGAAGCCTTGCAAAATCTGTCTCACACCCGGTCCCGCCTCTGGGCGTTATTGAGCGACCGGGTTATTCTCGCCTGTCTGGTGATTGTCCTGTTGCTGGCACTCATCGATCCGGCGAACCTGCCTGTCAGTCTCGCCTTCCTTGGGGATGCTGTGCTGGGGATGGCGCCGTTTTTCGCGATCGCCATTGGTCTTGCCGCCTATTTTTCCGCGACCGGCGCCGATAACCTGATCGCTCGGGCTTTTTCCGGCTCGCCGACCTCCGCGATCATCGCCGGGTCGCTGGTCGGTGCGCTATCGCCTTTCTGTTCTTGCGGTGTGATCCCGCTTGTTGCCTCCCTCCTGGCGGCGGGCGTGCCGCTTGCCCCGGTGATGGCGTTCTGGATTGCCTCGCCGATCATGGATCCGGAGATTTTCATCCTGACGTCGGTCGGCATCGGATTTGGCTTTGCCAGCGGGAAGGCCGTGATCGCCGTGCTCCTTGGCCTGTTCGCAGGCTTCACAGTTTACCTGTTGCAACAGCGCGGCTGGGCTCTCGATCCGCTGAAAGGAGAGCTGAGTGGATGCCGCAAGAAAGTCTCGCTTTCCGGTCCCGTCAATGTGCAATGGAAGTTCTGGCAGGAACCGGACCGGGCCCGTCAATTCCGGACGGCGGCGGCCTCGAACGGCTGGCTGATCGGGCGCTGGCTCCTCCTTGCTTTCCTGATCGAGAGCCTGATGGTGACCTATATCCCCACCAGCTTTATCGAGGGGCTGGTTGGTCAGGACAATATTCTTGCCATCCCGCTCGCCGTCCTCATCGGTATCCCGAGCTACCTTAACGGCTATGCCGCCATTCCGCTGGTCAGCGGTCTTCTTGACCTTGGTATGTCGGAAGGCGCGGCCATGGCCTTTATGACGGCCGGGGCAATCTCCTCCATTCCGGCGGCAATCGCGGTCTTCGGGCTGGTCAAGAAGCCGGTTTTCGCCCTTTATCTCGGCCTCGGAATTTCGGGATCGTTGGTTACCGGTATCGGCTGGCAACTGCTGAGTGACTTTTTCTAAAAAAATGGGCAGGGCGCGGATAGACATAAACTACTGAAATGGTTAATTCTTTCCGCGCCTCCTCCGTCGTAACGCTGCCTTGATCCCGCATTTGAGCCCTTTTTTCGGGGCGCCTAATCTTAAATTAACCTTTGCTGGTTACGCTTTCCACCATAGCGATAGGTCTCCTTATTTACCCGCCGGGTTCATGACGGGGCGTTCTCGCAGAAAAGGAGGAGCGTATGTTAAGCATTATTGACCATACCAGGCACTCACTTGCCCGTGTTGTCGGCATGCGCTCTGTCATTTCTTTTGGACTTGCAGTGCTCTTTATCGCAGCCACGGTGGTTTCATTCCAAGTGACAGACGCATCCGCCCAAAGCGTATGTTTTGAGCGAACCGCACTACTCAAGCATTTGAACGGTAAATTCGAGGAAGCGCCCGTTGCAGCGGGTCTTGCCGCAAATGGCAGCATGCTTGAGGTGTTCTCAAGCCCCGACGGCGTAACCTGGACCATTATTCTGACCCAGCCGAATGGCGCAACCTGCGTCATGGCATCGGGCGAATCATGGATCGGCGTGAAGCAGACCAAAAAAGACAAAGTAAGCTAACCACCTATACATGCGTTTTGAAGGCGCGTTGCGTAAGGGTCAGTTCCATGATGTATATGGTTGGAAAGAGCCGGGTCGGTTGATCCGGCTCTTTTTTTGTGCGCGGTGCCCTTCCCCTGATCCCGGAAGCGGGAAAAATTCTCTCGACCACAGCGGACCTTCGATGCGATAACTCATCTCGCCATAGCGCAAACGCCGCGATGAAGAACGGCAAGATAAGAGGAAATGCAAAATGATCGGTTATGTGACTCTCGGAACGAATGATATCGAAAAAGCGACGGAATTTTACGACACCCTGCTGGGGGAGATAGGGGCGAAGCGCGTTCTGTCCAATGAACGCCTCCGGATGTGGAGTGCCGCTCGTGGACAGCCGATGCTGGCGGTTATCAAGCCCTATGACGGGGAAAAGGCGACCATCGGCAACGGAACCATGACCGCCATCCTTCTTGAAAACGTCGAGATGATCGCAAAGATGCACGCCAAGGCACTATCGCTTGGCTGCAAGGACGAAGGCCCGCTCGGCCCGCGGGGATCCGGGAAATCCATATTCGCCTATATCCGCGATCCTGAAGGGCACAAGCTGGCGTTCTACGCCCCGGCCTAAAAGGTCGGAGCTTCTACCTTCGCATCGAGCAATGCCTGTTGAAGCTGGGATTTAAGGCGGTTGAGTCCCGCCTCATCCTTCGCTTCGCAGCGGGCGACGAGAACCGCCTGTGTGTTGGAGGCGCGAAGCAGCCACCAGCCATCTTCCGTGTTGACGCGGACGCCGTCGATATCGGAATAATCCGCCCCGGCGGCAGCGAGGGCATCCTGAATGCGGGTGACCGCATCGAATTTTTCGTCATCCGGGCAGGGGAAGCGCAACTCCGGCGTGTTGATCATTTCCGGCAGCTCATCGCGCATCTGCTCTAGTTTCTGGACACTGGCGCCGAGAATGTTGAGCAGGCGCAGCGCTACATAGGGTGCATCATCATAGCCGTAATAGTGGTCATTATAGAAGATATGGCCGCTCATCTCGCCCGCAAGCGGTGCGTTGACTTCCTGCATTTTTGACTTGATCAGCGAATGGCCGGTGCGCCACATGATCGGTTTCCCGCCGAGGTTCTTTACCGCGTCAAAGAGGACCTGGCTTGCCTTCACATCGGCGATAATCGGTGCGCCGGGGTGATTTGCAAGAACTTCCCGCGACAGGATGGCAAGCAACTGGTCGCCCCAGAGTATCCGCCCCAGTCCGTCCACAACGCCGATCCGGTCGCCATCGCCATCGAAAGCGATGCCGAGGTCGGCATTAACCCCTTTGACCGTGCGGATAAGATCTGCCAGATTCTCGGCGACGGTCGGGTCGGGGTGATGGTTGGGGAAGCTGCCGTCAATTTCCTCGTAAAGCAGCAAATGGCGGCCCGGTAATCTGGCGACGATCTTTCGCAGCACCTCGCCGGTGACGCCGTTGCCGCAATCCCAGACCACGGACAGTTCATGACCCGGGACAAAATCCTGAAGCAGCCGCGTGATGTAATCTTCCATGATCGGCTTTTCGATTACCGTGCCCGCGCCCTGCTCGAACGGGCCCGTCGCGCTCAGCGCGCCAAGGTCCTGTATCTGCTTTCCGTAGAATGACTTGCCGCCCAGCATCATCTTGAAGCCGTTATGGCTCGGGGGGTTGTGGGAGCCGGTGATCATGACCCCGCCGCCAGCGCTCAGCGCATAGGTTGCGTAATACAGCATCGGCGTCGGGCCCATGCCGATATCAAACACGTCAATTCCTGTCGATGTCAGCCCTTTTGTCAGGGCGTCCTTCAGCTTTGGAGAGGTTGTCCGCCCGTCATACCCAACGGCGGCATTCTTATGGCCGCTCCGTTTCAGCAGGGTGCCCAGGCTGCGCCCGATGGCCTCGGCATCTGCCTCGAAAAGGGTTTCATCAATGATTCCCCGGATATCATATTCACGCAGGATTGTCGGATTGAACTCATGCTTGGTCATTGTATTATTGCTTTCCAGAATTCGGTGGCCGGGTTACGTCGGGCGGCCGATGCTGCTGTAGGTGAAGCCTTTCGCCGTCATATCACGGGGATCATAAATATTCCGTAAATCAACAATGACAGGTGTTTTCATCAGTGATTTTACCCGGGCGAGATCCAGCGCCCGGAATTCATTCCATTCGGTGATAATGACGAGGGCATCCGCGTCCTCCAATGTGGCGTAGGAGCTGTCGCAAAACTCGGTATTGCTCAGCAACTTCCGGGCTTCGCTCATCCCCTCCGGATCATAGGCCCGGATCGTGGCGCCAGCCTTGATCAGTTCGGGCAGGATATCGAGGCTGGGGCTTTCGCGCATGTCGTCGGTGTTTGGCTTGAAGGTGAGGCCCAGAACCGCGATACGCTTTCCGCTGAGGGAGCCATTGCAGGCCTCGATTACCCGGGCAGCCATCGCCTTTTTCCGCTTTTCATTGATGCCGATAACCGTGTCGACGATATGAAGCGGCGCGCCGACATCCATCGAGGTTTCGAAAAGCGCCCGGGTATCTTTCGGGAAGCATGATCCGCCGAAACCGGGACCGGGATGGAGGAATTTCGCGCCGATCCGACGGTCAAGGCCGATGCCGCGGGCGACATCATGGACATCCGCGCCGACTCTCTCGCACAGGTCCGCAATCTCGTTGATGAAGGTGATTTTCGTCGCAAGAAACGCATTCCCTGCATATTTGGTCAGCTCGGCGCTCTCAAGGCTGGTGAACACAAGCGGGGTCTGAAACAGGGAGAGGGGGCGGTAAATGGCGGACATTACCTCTTGTGCGCGGGGTTCCACGGTGCCGACGATAACCCGGTCCGGACGCATGAAATCCTCGATCGCGGCGCCTTCGCGCAGGAATTCAGGGTTTGAGACCACATCGAAGTCCGCCTCCGGATTGGCGGCATGGAGGATGCGGGCGACTTCCCGTCCGGTACCGACCGGAACCGTCGATTTCGTGACGACGACCGTATAGCCGGTCAGGGCGTCGGCGATTTCGGCTGCTGCAGAATAAACATAGCTGAGGTCCGCCTGTCCGTCTCCGCGTCGGCTCGGTGTCCCGACGGCAATAAAGACCGCGTCGGCGCCCGCCACGGCGCTTTTAAGGTCGGTTCCGAATTTGAGATAACCGGAGCGGGAGTTTTTCTCTGTCATCGCCTGCAGGCCGGGCTCGAAAATCGGAACTTCACCCCTGTTCAGGCTCGCGATTTTTTCCTGATCCGTATCGATGCAGATCACATCATGACCGAATTCCGAAAAGCAGGTTCCCGAGACCAGCCCGACATAGCCTGTCCCAATCACAGCGATATGCATCGCGAAATCTCCGTCCGTTTAGCCGTGAGATATTATACTACAGCTTGTTGGCCATTTTTTTGACAATGTCCGCCATATCGCCCTTCATGTCGTCACGATTAAGCGCGAAGGCGATATTTGCCTCAAGAAAGCCGATCTTGTCGCCGCAGTCATAACGGGTGCCGTCGAATTTCAGGCCGTAAAAGGGAACGCCGCCCAGCATGGCGGAAAGCGCGTCGGTCAGCTGGATTTCATTTCCCGCGCCCCGGCTCTGGTTTTCGAGAAGGTCAAATATACCGGGCTCCAGAATATAGCGCCCGATGACAGCAAGGTTGGACGGTGCCGCCTCCGGTGTCGGCTTTTCGACCAACCCGTTAATTTCGACCAGGTTACCCTTTTCCGATCCCGGGCTCAGGATGCCATAGCGAGAAGTATGTGCCTTCGGAACTTCCATCACGGCCAGCATATTTCCGCCCCCCACCTTCTCACGCGCGGTGGTCATCTGGGCGAGGCAGGAGGTGTCCGCCATAATAAGGTCGTCTGCGAGAATAACGGCGAAGGGTTCATCGCCCACCAGCCGTTTCGCGCACCAGACTGCATGACCGAGGCCCAGCGGTTCCTGCTGTCGGATATAGGCGATGGTCCCGGCCTGCGGGACACTCGATTGCAGCTCCTTAAGCAGCGCATCCTTCTGCCGCTCGATCAGGACACTCTCCAGTTCGTAGGAACGGTCAAAATGATCCTCGATAATCGTCTTGCCTCGTCCGGTGACAAAAATAAACTCTTCAATCCCGGCGTCGCGCGCTTCTTCCACCGCATACTGGATCAGGGGCTTGTCTACAACGGGGAGCATTTCCTTCGGCATGGCTTTCGTTGCCGGAAGAAACCTTGTGCCGAGGCCTCCGACGGGGAATACGGCTTTGCGAACTTTTCTAGGCATATATATTTGATCCGCTGGTTATTGGTCTGAAATTTATGGCATTTTGCCCGACGTAATGGCAAGCATTGATTTGCTGGACAGGATCTAAGTTTTCAAAAGCAGGTCTTTTGCTTCATTGAGCTTGGCGGCCATATAGTCGGATCCGTTGTGATCGGGATGGAATTTCTTCATCAGCCGCCGATGGGCGGACTTAATCTCGGCGACCGTCGCATTGCTCTCAAGTTCCAGTATATCGAACGCCTCCCTGCGGGTCATGGGCCCGTTGTCGGAGGCACTGCGGGCGCGGCTTCCTGCCGATTGGTCTGCGCCGGGATCTTCCTGCGAGAAGTCTTCGCCGAACTTGCGGCTGATAAAACTTTCCAGGATGGCGACGGTTTGTTCGTCCGCGATGGCTTCCTGATGAAACTCACCCAGCTCGGCACGGGAGAGGGAGGAAAGCTCGCGTCCTTCAAACTGGCCTTGCACGATTGTGCCGTCCATCTCGCCGCTGTCGTGAGTGAGCGTTGCCCGAAGCCAGGCTGTCCGGACATCGGATTTCTGCCCCTCTGATGGCTGCCTTCCGGCAAAAAGGGGCTTGTTGCGAAGGAAGAACAGCGCGGCGAGGGCGAACGGCGGGGCATAGGCAAACCGGCCGGTCAGCGCAAAGAAGCCCGCCAGAAGCGCGAAAACAAGCACGGCAGCGATCCGCACGCCTTTAAGGACTTTTTTCGGATCCGCTGTCGCAAGGCTCTGACTGCCAATAATCAGGGCCACCAGGATCGAGACGCCGATGATAAAATATGCCAGCATGGAGGATTAC
>JBBDJF010000098.1:0-14408 GCA_040880045.1 Sneathiella sp. | reverse complement strand
GGGCCCGCCTCAATGAAAATCTCGCCAAGGCCGGGCTAAAGGGATATTGCGCCGACTCCCGATCACCGGACACGGGGGATGGCGATTGGTTGCATCTTATTGAAATGCCTGAATTCGTGGCGAAAACAGATCCGCGCCTTGAGGAGCTTGGCAAGATAAGCGGTGAAGGGTTTATCAAGGCGGTGATCCTTGGCGCTTATGCAGTCCCAATACAATAATCCTTCACGTTACCCCAGTTGAAAGCAGTGCTATGACGACACCGGTCCCACAACTAGGTATTATGACCATATCGCCTTATGTTGGCGGCAAATCCAGGGCAGGGGAGAACCAGAAGGTTACGAAGCTGTCCTCCAACGAATCTCCACTTGGACCAAGCCCGAAAGCCATTGCGGCGATTGAGACGGTGCTGGCTGAAGGGCATCGCTATCCGGATGGCGGCTCCAGGCTCCTGACGGAGGCAATCGCCAAGGTTCATGATATTGATCCGGCGCGCATTGTCTGCGGTAACGGTTCGGATGAACTTATTTCGCTGCTGAGTACCGCCTATGTCGGGCCGGGCGATGAAGTCCTGTTTCCGGAGCATGGCTTCCTGATGTACGCCATTTCCGCGACTGTTGCGGGGGCAACCCCGGTCAAGGCCCCGGAAGTTGAAAGAACAGCCAATGTTGACAACCTGCTCGCGGCGGTGACCGACAGTACGAAAGTCGTTTTTCTTGCCAATCCGAACAACCCAACAGGAACTTATCTCGCGTATTCGGAAGTTCAGCGCCTGAGAGAAGGGCTGCGTGACGATATTCTGCTGGTTCTTGATGCGGCCTATGCGGAGTATGTATCGCGGGACGACTATCGCGCCGGCGTTGAAATGGTGGAGGCCCATGACAATGTTGTCATGACCCGGACTTTTTCGAAGATTTACGGTCTTGCCGCGGTTCGCCTTGGCTGGGCCTATTGTCCGCCCGCAATTGTCGATGTCCTTAACCGTGTGCGCGGGCCGTTTAATGTCAATGCGCTCGCCCAGGCGGGCGGCGTTGAAGCGGTGCGGGATCAGGCCCATATTGAAAAAGCGCGACAGCATAATGATAAATGGCTGCCGATCCTGACACAGAGTTTCCGTGGAATGGGCCTGGGGGTGACACCGAGTGTTGGAAATTTTGTACTGCTCGATTTCGATGGTAGTGGTAAATCAGCTGCGGATGCCGAGGCGGCTTTGGCGGAACAGGGATTGCTGCTTCGGGCGGTGGCCGGTTATGGGTTGCCAAACTGCCTGCGCATGACGATTGGACAGGACGATGAAAACCACGCAGTGATAGAGGCTCTTCGAACGTTCCTCGGGAAATAGATTATGACGGAAGTGAAATTCAAACGGCTGGCCCTGGTGGGAATTGGCTTGATTGGCTCCTCAATCGCTCGCGCCGCCCGGCAACACCAACTGGCTGACGAAATTGTCTGCGTGGCGCGCACTGCGGACAGCCGTCGTGTGGCGAAGGAGCTGGGCATCGTCGATGATGCCTATGATAATGCGGTTGAGGCCGTAACCGGTGCGGATCTCGTAATTTTCTGCACGCCGGTCGGAACCTATGAAGCGCTTGCCAAGGAAATCGCGCCGGTATTGGAGAAGGGTGCAATTGTCACGGATGTTGGTTCCGTCAAGGGCGCCGTGGTCAAGGCCATTGGTCCTCATTTGCCGGATCATGCGGAGTTCGTGCCGGGGCATCCGGTCGCGGGTACGGAAAAATCCGGCCCGGCGGCGGGATTTGCCGAGCTGTTCAAGGGCCGTTGGTGCATCCTTACGCCAACGGGTCAGGCGAGCGATGCGGCGGTGGAACGGCTTTCCGCCTTCTGGACGGCGATGGGAAGCAAAGTCGAAACCATGGATCCGGAGCATCATGATCTGGTGCTTGCCATTACGTCGCACATCCCGCATCTGATCGCCTATAATATAGTTGGCACTGCGGATGATCTGGAAGATGTAACCCAGTCGGAAGTCATTAAATATTCCGCCGGTGGTTTCCGGGACTTTACGCGTATCGCCGCCTCTGATCCGACCATGTGGCGGGATGTATTCCTGCATAACAAGGACGCCGTGCTGGAAATGCTGGGTCGCTTTACCGAGGATCTGGCCCAGCTGCAACGGGCGATCCGTTGGGAGGATGGCGAGACCCTGTTCAATGTCTTCTCACGTACCCGGGCAATTCGCAGGCAGATTATCGATGCGGGGCAGGAAACGCCGGAACCGGATTTCGGTCGTGTTCATACGTCGGAAGGTACCGATAAAACGCCCTGACCCGGCTTATCTGTTATTCGCCAACAACGGATTTGAGAGGCATCAGGAATATGGGGCCGAGATACAGGCCACCATCCTGCGCGGATAATGGCAGGGCAATATAACGTTTTCCCTTATCATCGTTCCGCGATAGCAGATCGAGGCCAAAACCAATTGTCCGCGCCGTTTCGGCGTCCAGTTGCCCGGCGCTGGTAAGCGCCGCCAGTATTTCCCTATGACCCGAAATTCGGGTATCGAGCTTGCCGAGCGGGCGCATCCTGTCATCAAGGGCAATCGCGCCTTCGCCAGTCATAGCGCCGTGCCCCCAGGCGATATTCAGCGCTTCGATATCGACAAAGCCGCCCGCATCCCGCCAGAGTGCCAGGGTATCGGACGCAGGTAATCGCGGGATCGTCCCATGAAGGATGGCGGAGATGGAAAAATCCTTAATATGCTCGCCAAGTGGAAAATCCGCCATGCCGCCAACGGTGACGTCATTGGCACGCAGTACAATCTGCTGTCCGGCGAGTTGTGGCTTCTCTTCTTCGGATTCACGGGTCTGGGGCGGTACCGGCCGACCATGAAGCTGTAGTCTTTGTGCCGCAATCGGGGGTCGCCAGGAAGGCTGAGTGTCAAGTTCCTTTATGTCGAGGGCGAGGGTTTTCAGCCGTCCCTCAAGACTGAAAGTCGCGCTGCCCAGGGCGGAGGCAGAAGTGAAGTTGAGTGTTTTCTCTTCTCCATCCTCCTGCCAACGGGCTTTGCCGGTTCCATTGATGCCAAAAATGACATGATTGATCTGCCAGGGTTGGACCACTGCCCAGAATTCCGGAATTTCAACACCTGGCATCTGGATATGCGTCGGGTTGGTGATGGAGAGATTTTCTGTCGTTACCTTCACCCGATAGGGAAAGCCTGATGTTATCAGAGGATCATGCGTAACCTCATAACCCTCGTTGATCCGCCGTTCTCTCCAGTCGCCCGCGAGTTCCACTAAGCGGTCCGCGACATGATGCCACCAATAGACATAGCCGCCCGCAATGACGATCAGGGCTAAAATTCCACTATATAGGATACGCATTTATAATCCGGGGTTGATTGCTTGTGAAACTGCGTAGCACTCTATATAGAAAGAACAATAACTGTCACTGAATTTTCCGGATCCGGGCCCTTCGTATCTTATGACCAACCCTGCCGCCCCGCTGCATGAGACGATGTATCTGAAAGCCATGCCTTTCGTCTTTGTCTTTCTGTGGAGTACGGGATTTATCGGCGCGAAACTCGGCCTTCCTTATATCGAGCCTATGAACTTTCTTGCAGTTCGGTTCGGAATCAGCTTCCTGTTGATGATTCCCGTTGTCCTGTTCACCCGGACCCATTGGCCTGAGCGCGGCCTCGATTATTTTCACATATCGGTTAGTGGCCTTCTGATGCATGGCGGCTATCTTGGATTTGTTTTTCTCTCAATCAGCTATGGGACACCTGCGGGCATTTCCGCGCTTATTGTCGGAATACAGCCGCTGATCGTTGCCGCATTGGCGGGTTTTTTGCTCCAAGAGAGCGTTTCCTTTCAAAAATGGATTGGATTGCTGCTCGGCCTCGCCGGAGTCTTCCTCGTCGTCCTCAATAAACTCTCGATAGGGGAAGGGACATATTTCGCCATGAGCCTCTCTTTTATCGCGCTTGTCAGTATCTCGGCGGCAACTCTGTATCAGAAGAAATTCTGCTCCAATATGAACATTAAAAGCGGGAACCTGATCCAGTTCGCGGTGGCAGGAACATATTTTTTCCTGACCTCCCTGATATTCGAGACGGGCGGGATTGTGTGGTCCGGGGAGTTGATATTCGCTCTCCTCTGGCTGTCGATTGTTTTATCGCTTGGCGCTATGACGCTGCTCTATTTATTGCTGCGAAGCGGAGCCGCGGCGAATGTTTCCAGCCTGTTTTACCTGACGCCGCCCTGTACCGCCGTTGTCGCCTATTTCCTTTTCGGTGAGCAACTAGGGATTATCTCCCTTATCGGCATGGCGATTGCGGTGATAGGTGTCGCGCTGGTAAACTACAAAGGTAAAAAGGCGAAAGGCGCATGACACGGAAGTATGACCTGGAACTGGAGCCTGATCTCCCCCCTGTGGATTATCCCCTGCCGACGTTACCGGAGGGCGAAGATCTCTGGATCTTTGGCTACGGGTCACTGATGTGGCGACCGGGGTTTGATCATCTTGGTATCCGTGACGCCCGGCTTTTCGGTTATCATAGGGCGTTCTGCGTATCATCTGTCGTGCATCGGGGCACGCCGGAAAATCCGGGCCTCGTGCTGGGCCTTGATCGTGGCGGCTCCTGCCGGGGAAAGGGCATTCTCTGTCCCGCCGCAATACGCGAGCCCGTCATTGACTATCTCTATCGCCGCGAAATGGTGACCAGCGTCTACCGGCCGCAGATGGTGCGGATCAAGCTGTTGGAGGAGGGTGTTATGGCGCCTGCCTTAACATTTGTCGCCGATCCTTCCCATACGCAATATTGTGGTAAGCCAGCACTGGAAGAGGCGGCAAAGGTTATTGCCCGTGCCCATGGGCGCGGCGGCCCCAATGTTGATTACCTGAAAAGCACGCTGGAGCATCTCGATGAATTCGGTATCGCCGACGGCCCGCTACATCGCATCATGAAGCTGATTGAAAACGGGATTTAGGTTGTCCGCAGCCTTCATCTCTCAACATGCGGCGGCAGGAAGCCGGTAATCATCAGGCTTCGTCGTTATTTGGCGAAAAGTTGGTCCCTATTCTTGAATGCCTTCAGCTCAATGGCATTGCCGGCCGGATCGGTGAAGAACATCGTCGCTTGCTCGCCCGGCTCTCCCTTGAAGCGGATATAAGGCTTGATGACGAATTCGACGCCAGCGCCGGTAAGGCGATCGGCCGTCTCCTGCCATTCCTCCATCGCCATCACCAGTCCGAAATGCCGACAGGGCACACCGTGCCCGTCTACCGTACTGGTCCTGGCCGCACTGACTTCTTCCGGTGCAAGATGTGCAACGATTTGGTGGCCGTGGAAATCGAAATCGACCCAGTCAGCGGAGCTGCGGCCTTCACCGCAGCCCAGGAGGCCCTTGTAGAAGTCCCGCGCGGCCTCAAGATCATTGACGGGAAAGGCCAGGTGAAAGGGGCGGATGGTTTTTTCCATCATTTGCGTCTCCATTGCAGAATATCCCGCGTTAGTAGTTCCTTTTATCGCTCATGAACAGCAATATATATCTTTCAGCTGCATTTGGAGTAGCCGCAGGTCATGCAGGTATCGCAGCCCTCGATCTTCAGCAGCCCGGCTTCGCCACATTGAGGACATTGACGAAGCAGGCCTTCTTTCGGTTTGCTTTTTCCGTCAATCACGACTTTCGAGGCGGCTTCGCTCGTCTTATCGTTCTTCTCCCCGGGGGGTGGTAAAAAGCCGATCTGGATCATATGGGTTTCGATGATTTCACCAATTGCGGCGAGAAGGGAGGGAACATATTTCCCTTTCACCCAGGCACCGCCGCGCGGATCGAAGACGGCCTTCAACTCCCCCACGACAAAGCTGACATCTCCGCCGCGCCGAAAAACGGCGGAGATCATCCGGGTTAGCGCGACGGTCCAGGCGAAATGCTCTACGTTCTTTGAGTTGATGAAAATCTCGAACGGTCGGCGGCGGCCGTCCTGGATGATGTCATTCAGTGTTATATATATGGCGTGATTACTCTCCGGCCAGCGAAGTTTATAGGTCTGGCCGGGCAGGGTGCCGGGACGATCGAGCGGTTTTGTCATATAAACAATCCCGCCCGCTTCGAAGCTGTCGTCGGGTCTTGAGAAAGGCTCCTGCAACGGCAGGTCAGGCTGACCGCTGACCTCACTTTCCTTCTTCACTTCAAGGACGGCGCCCGTTACATCATTGGGCCGATAGGTCGTGCAGCCCTTGCAGCCCTGCTCATAGGCTTGAAGATAGATATCCTTGAAATTCTCGAAGCTGATATCCTCAGGGCAGTTGATGGTTTTGGATATGGAACTGTCAATATAGTCCTGCACGGTTGCCTGCATGCGCACGTGATCAGGCGGGGTCAGGACTTGTGCATCCACAAAATAATCCGGAAGCGGTGTATCCGCCCCTTTCAGGCGCCGGAAAAGACGAAGCGCATAGTCCGTTACATCCTCGGTTTTACGGCTGTCATCGGGCATCAGCACATTGCGTGTGTAGGAAAAGCTGAAGACCGGCTCTATCCCGCTCGAGATATTATCTGCGAGCAGCGAAATGGTTCCCGTCGGCGCAACAGAGGTGATGAGGGCATTCCGTATCCCATGTTCTGCAATGGCTTTTTGTATATCCTTGTCAAGCTCCCGGATCGTCTCACCGGCGAGGTACTTCTCCTTGTCATAGAGCGGAAAGGCACCTTTCTCCTTCGCAAGTTCGGTGGAGGCAAGATAAGCGGAGCGCTGGATCTGGGCCATCCATTTACGCGTGAGATCAAGGGCCTTATCTGAGCCATAGCGAACGCCGCACATAATCAGCGCGTCGGCGAGCCCCGTAATACCAAGTCCGATCCGTCGCTTCGTCTTCGCCTCGTGCGCTTGTTCCGGTAACGGATAGCCAGAAATATCGACCACATTATCCATTAACCGGATCGCATCCCTCACCACTCCGTCGAGTTTATCCATGTCGATGGAAGCTTTTTTCTCAAACGGGCGGGTTACCAATTTGGTGAGGTTAACGGATCCCAAAAGGCAGGCGCCATAAGGAGGGAGTGGTTGCTCCCCGCACGGGTTGGTGCCGGTTATGGTTTCACAATAATAAAGATTGTTACGGGCGTTAATGCGGTCGATAAAAATGACACCCGGTTCCGCGAAGGCATAGGTCGCCCGCATGATCTCGTTCCAGAGATCGCGTGCCTGAACCGTTTTGTAAAGCGTTCCGTCAAACCGAAGTTCCCATGCGTCGTCCTTCTTCACCGCTTCCATAAAGGCGTCGGTTACCAGAACCGAAAGATTGAACATCCGGAGGCGACCGGGATTCTGTTTTGCCTTGATGAAATCCAGAATATCCGGATGATCACAGCGCAACGTTGCCATCATGGCACCACGGCGTGAACCGGCGCTCATGATCGTCCGGCACATACTGTCCCACACATCCATAAAGCTGAGCGGGCCGGACGCATCCGATCCCATGCCGTGAACGGGGGCGCCCTTTGGCCGAAGGGTTGAGAAGTTGTAACCGATGCCGCCGCCTTGCTGCATGGTCAGCGCCGCTTCCTTCAGATTATCGAAGATCGAGGACATGTCATCGGCGATGTCACCCATGACGAAGCAGTTAAACAGAGTGACTTTCCGCTTCGTGCCTGCACCCGACAAAATCCGCCCCGCTGGCAGGAACTTGTAGTCTTCGAGAAGGGCGTAAAAGCGATCTTCCCATTTCTGGCGAATTTCGACAGGCTCGGCTTCGGCCACAGCTTTGGCTACACGCCGCCAGCTATCGTCGATCGAGCGTTCCTTATTGCTGTCATCGGCAGTTTTATGCCGGTATTTCATATCCCATATCTGCTGTGAAATGGGGGCGACGGGTGGCATGAGGCACCTCGTATCGAGTAAATCCAGATTACCTTTGAATATAGTCCGAAAGGAACAATGCGCAAAATTTAAAGTACCGGGCTGCTCTTACGAAAGATACTTCTCCCGCCCTTCTGCGACAAGCGATCGGGTTTTTTCCTCGATACGTTCTTTCAGCTCTCTCATAAAGACCTTGCGATCCAGTCCCGCCTCGATCGGGGGCAGGAATTCGATGACCATCACGCCGGGACGGCAGAAGAAGCTTTTCCTCGGCCAGAAGAGCCCGGTATTGAGGGCGACCGGTACTACGGGCTGCTGCAATTTCGTATAGAGCGCGGCGATGCCGGGCTGAAACGGCAGGTCTTCATCCAGCGGGGATCGGGTGCCTTCAGGAAAAATGATGATAGGACGCTCATCCTTAATAGCCTGCTGCGCTTGAGCCAGCATCGACTTCAAAGCAGCCGCATGGCCCTTGCGATCAACCGCGATCATTTTTGTCTTGCGGCAGTACCAGCCGTAAACCGGGATATTCAGGAGCTCTTTCTTGAGGACAACGGCCGGATCATCCGTAATACGGTGAAAAATCATGGTTTCAAAGGCGGACTGGTGCTTTGCCGCAACAAGGGCCGCGCCCTTGGGTAAATATTCTTCCCCCCGGATTTCCAGGCGAAGCCCGCAAATAGTGTGAAGCAGAAATACGATCCCGTTTGTCCAGATACGCTGCCCAAGGACGATCCATTTCCGATCAAAGGGTAGTGCCGGCAGGAAGGCCAGGTTCATGATGACCGACCAGGCAAAGAAACAGAAGAAAAAGGCAAGGGATCGCAGTTGTGTCACAAATCTCTCTTTCGGCAGAGGTTAGTCGAGCCGGGCCCGGACAAGACTGAAGACATATTTATTGAACTCCCCGGCGACCACCATAAAGGCTCTCGGGTTTTTCCACCAGCCGGACAGCTCAAGCGTATCACTTGCCACCGGATAGGCAATAAGTTTGACGTCCGGCATTTGCCGTTTCAGCTCAACAAGGCTGCGGGGCATGTGATAGGCGCTGGTGACGATTGCAAGGCTGTTGAAATTGTTGGATTTCGCCCAGAGTGACGCTTCATAGGCATTGCCGACCGTGTCGCGGGCCAGCCGCCCCAGATCGACGCAGCAGTTCATAAGCTCCTGACTTTGTCCGGTGGCTTGCCGCAATGTTTCACGTGTAACTTTTGAATTCACGCCGGACACCAGCAATCGCGCGCCTTCGTTATCTTTAAGCAGGTCAAATCCGGTAGTCAGCCGTGCGGGCGTGCCGGTTAATATGACAATTCCACTGACTTTTTGTGTTGGTGTCGGCGCAATATTGCCAACATCCGCCATGAAAGTCAGAAAGGCACCGGTCCATATGCAGAATACCACGAACAAGGTTGCAAAAACGCCTTTTGTGCTGAAGGGCATGTTCTAGAACCTTCCCTCAAGAATAAAACTTGCCGCTTCGTCCAGATCATTTGCGACATGGACCGGCATTAAATGTCGCTTCAGACCGTCTGCCAGGGTTTTTTGACCTTTTCCCGTTCGCACAAGGATACGATGACAGTTGGCGGATTTGGCCGCCTCAATGTCTCGTCCACTATCACCGATAAACACAGTTTCTGCGGGACGCTTGTTGAATTTCCGCATGGCCTCTATCAGCATTCCCGGGCCTGGCTTGCGACGGTCGGTCGCGGCCCAGGGCGCATCCGGGGCGACAAGGATATCATCAAGGCGCCCGGCCACTTTCGCCAGGGTATCGCGCAATTTGCCATGAATTGCCTCAAGCTGTTCTTCATTGATGATACCGCGACCAATGCAGGACTGATTGGTCACAAGCGCCAGTTTGTGTCCATGGCTGTTAAGCCGGGCAATTGCTTCCAGGGCCTTTGGAATGAAAATCAGCTCCGCCGGGGATTTGACAAAATCTGCCCGATCCTCGTTAATCACACCGTCTCTGTCCAGTAAAACCAGCATCCTACATCATCCGGCCCAGTGATTTCAAAACGACCAGCCGCACTGTATATTTTGTGAGCAGGGCGACAAGGAAGGGCAATAACAACAGGGCAATTATCCCTTCGATTCCAACAGATAACGGCGGTAACATCGATGCCTCAAGCGATCCAACCAGAAAATTGAAAATAAACATGACAATGATGGCAACGATAAGGCCCGGCAGGGCCCCCAGAAAACTGAGGCGGGAAAAATAGTTCTGGAACTGCTCGGCGATATAGTTGTCCCGCGCCCCGATCAGGTGAAGGACCTGAATAACCTCCGAGTGCATGATAAGGCCTGTCCGTACGGCGAATATAACGATGATCACTGTCACGCCACCAATGAGAAGCATGATGGCCGCCGCCAGCAGCTGGATGGAGCGCCCCAGCAGGACCATCTTGTTCAGCCAGGGACGATGAATGTCAAGTCGCGCCCCGGGGACAGCTTCCGCCAGCTTCTCGTTGAGGGCGGTCAGGTCAATGGCGCTGTCTTCTGCGATAATCACCTCTACCAGCCGGGGAATAGGTAAATCGCCCAGGGCTGTGTTTTTCCCGAGGAAAGGTTCCAGCAGCTTGAGGGTTTCGTCACGTTCGATGGTGCGTGCGGCGGCTACTCCGGGTGTGTTGGAGAGGAGCCTGACCGCGTCCCCGACCTTCTTGTCGAGATCCGCCGTCGGGTCAAAGGCAATTTCCACGGTCAGGTTCCCGGTTAGCGTTTCCGACCAGTTGCTGATGGCGTTGCTCAGGGAAAAAAGGCCGCCGATCGAAAGCGCAGCCAGAAAGATCATGGCGGCTATCACGACAGGCAGATATCGTGTCGATACATCCTTTTCGAGCTGCAATTCCGCAGATTTTCCGAAAACCTGTATCATGTGTCAGCCTTGCGGGACTGTCCCGGCGTTTGACCGGGGCCACTTGTCGTAAGCATGCCGTCCTTCAAATACATGACCGGGTTACCGAACCGTTTGATAAGTTCAAGGTCATGGGTTGCGACAACGACGGTCGTACCGATCTTGTTGAGCTCCTGAAACAGATACATCAGCCGAAGCCCCATTTCCGCATCCATGCTGCCCGTCGGCTCATCCGCGATCAGGAGCCGGGGCCGGTTTATGACCGCACGGGCAATCGCGACCCTTTGCTTTTCTCCCCCGGAAAGCGTTGGCGGTTTCGCATCGACCTGTCGGCCAAGACCCACCCACTCCAGCAATTCGGCGACATGCTGGTAAATCTGAACATTCTTCGCCCCTGCGATTTTCAGTGGCAAGGCGACATTCTCAAGGGCGGAAAGATGATCAAGCAGGCGGAAATCCTGAAAGACAACGCCGATTTTCCGGCGCATGGCAGGCAGGTCATCGCGGGCGAGGCTTGAGACTTCCTTGTTGAACAGGGTGATCAGGCCGCGGCTCGGCCGGTGGGAGAGGGCCAGCAGTTTCAACAGAGAGCTTTTCCCGGCTCCGGTCGGGCCTGTCAGGAAATGAAAAGAGCCCGGGCGCAGGTGAAAGTTGATATCACGCAACACTTCCGGCCCAAGACCGTAGCGCATGCCGACATTTTCAAACCTGACCAATCCGTCCTCCTAAAAAATACGCGACGAAAGATAAACTATGATAGATTTATCAGCCAGTCTTGTGCATGTCCAAGCAAACGCCTATAAAAAAGAAACTTTAATTCGTGAGCTGGTGTTTCTGGCCGATGATTCTAACTTGTCCAAGTTGCTCAACCCGTTATTCGATTGACCCGATTACCATCGGTCCCGAAGGACGTGCGGTAAAATGTGCCAAATGTGGCCATAAATGGCGGGAATTTCAACCCGGCAACATGCCGAAGCCTGTTGCCCCTGCCAGACCTGTGGAAAATCAAGGCTCTAAACCGGCGGAGGCGGCGCAAGAACAGGCCGGGATGAGCATTGAGCAGATGACGGCGGCTCAATCGCGTGCTGCCCCGACCGTGAACGGCGGGAGAAAGCGCCGCTGGCTCGCATGGCTGCTTCTCCTGCTAATATTGGTTGCGCTTGTTTGCGGCGCCTATTTTGGCCGAAATATTGTGGTGCAGGTTTGGCCGGGATCGGCGGAGTATTATCAGTATTTGCAGATTGACGTTGAAACGCAGAATATGCTCGGCTTGGAAATACATGATCTCAAGACCAGATCCGTGCTGAAGGATGGCGTTACGACATTGACCGTTTCCGGTATTATCAAGAATATAACGGATAGCCCGCAGGCGTTGCCAAGAATCAGGGTTGCGCTTATCGATGAGACGGGGCAAAGCGTCTATAGCTGGACAACAGCGGTGGAGGAGCCGGAGGTTATGCCCTGGGGGCAGGTCGCATTTTCTAGCAGCATGAACCAGCCGCCGGAAGAGGCGAAGAATGTTAAAGTTGATTTGATCGACCCGGAAAATTAGCTGCAACTGCATCGGCGGGACTTCTCCGTCGTTTTGAAGGGATTATGAAGAATATGTCCGGCGCCAAGCCCGAAATTGAAATTTTATTCGCCAGCGCGGATATCGCCAAGCGTAATGAAGAGCTGGCGGAAGAGATTGCAGCAACCATGGGGTCGGACATTCTGGTCATCGCGGTGCTGAAAGGCAGCTTTGTTTTTGCGGCGGATCTCATTCGCGCCCTGCATCATGCGGGGGTTAATCCGCAAATCGACTTTATGGCGCTGTCCTCCTATGGCGATAAAACTGTCAGTAGCGGAAATGTGGTCATCACCCGCGATATTGTCGATACGGTGAAGGGGCGCAAGGTGTTGCTGATTGATGATATACTTGAATCCGGCCGCACCATGGCTTTCGCGACGAAGGAGCTGATTTCCCGCGGTGCCGAGACGGTGAAAACATGCCTGATGCTTGATAAAAAAGGAAAACGGGCTTCTGATTTCGAGGCTGATTTCGTCGGGTTTGACTGCCCGGACTTGTTTGTCGTTGGTTATGGTCTTGATTTTGCTCATTACTATCGGGAACTTCCCTATATCGGTCATATCGTGAAGCATTGAACGGAACTTCAAATGGCGCGTATTCTAGTTGCAGAAGATGAAGCTGCCCTTCGGGAATTTATCAGTCGCGCCCTGACCCACCATGGGCACGAGGTGGTTGCGGTGGCCGATGGCGGGGAGGCATTGTTCAGGCTGCAAAATTCTGCGCCCTTTGACCTGCTGCTCACCGATATCGTCATGCCGGTCATGGATGGTATTGCGCTTGCCCTCAAGGTGACCAAGGAGTTTCAGGATATCCGGGTGCTGATGATGACCGGTTATGCCGCGGAACGGCAACGGGCCTATAACCTTGAAATGCTAATCCACGATGTAATCGCGAAACCCTTCACCCTTGATGAGATTTGCGAAAAGGTGGCTAAGGCGCTGGTCTGTGACCGCGGCGCTCTTAAGCCGTCAACGACGTTGGATGAAGGGTTGCTCGCTAAAGACAGGGAGAGTTGACGCGCCGCGGTGACTGCATCCTACATAACGCGGAAAAACTGATAGAAAACGACAAAACCCGCAACAGCGATAGCCACACCGTAGGGAAGCTGCAGGCCGAGCGTTTTGCTGGCTTGCAGGTGAGGCGCGGGCTTTTTCAAGACGGATATGAAAAACCAGTCAATCGCGCCGGATACAAGTGGCATGCGATATAAAATGACCGGCAAGACAAACAACAGCGCCAGTGCGCCACCCGCCAGGCAAGTCATCAACAATAGCAAGACAAGCTGATCGGGCCCTGCCCAAAGCGCGAGCGCGGCGAGGAGCTTCACATCGCCGCCGCCAAGCCAGCCGAACGAGAAAATAACGATTCCGACAATTAGGACGCCTGCGCCGCAGAGCAAATGCCATGGAAGAGCGGCCCAGTCACCGGCTATTCCTGCCTGCAAAAGATAGAGGACGGCAATGATAAGCGGAAGCAAGTTCGGAATCCGGCGCGAAAAGACATCCCAGATCGCTGCGAGAAGGACCAGGCCGCCGGCTGACATCATCAGGAAAGGCATTTTACGAAACCTCAACAGGCAAAAATCCAGCATCAATTGCCGGAATCCTAACCGCCAGTTCTTAGGATATAGTTAAGAATTTCTGTCTGGAGAAATCGAATTGAAGATAGCGTGATGGTGCCCCTGGCCTGACTCGAACAGGCACGCCCTATGGACAACAGATTTTGAGTCTGTCGCGTCTACCAATTCCGCCACAGGGGCCTCGGTGGAAAAATCGCACTATAGCGATGATTTTGGACGGGTCAATAGAACTTCTGGCGGGAAACATGATAAGCGGCGGGTTGTCGATTAAAGATTGTGGGGTTGGGAAAAAGCGGTTAAAAAGTGTCCACTTCTTTTGTGATTAAACAAGTTCTGGTCCGCTGTATGCTGCGACGTTTATATGATTTCACCATGGGGCTGGCGGCGAAACCGCGGGCAAAATGGTTTCTGGGGGGCGTTTCTTTCGCGGAAAGCTCTTTTTTCCCGCTTCCGCCGGATATCCTGCTGATCCCCATGGTCCTCGCCAACCGGAGAGATGCTTGGCGGCTTGCCTTTCTCTGCAGCATAACATCCGTTTTGGGCGGACTTTTCGGCTATCTGGTCGGTGCCTTCTTTTA
>JBBDJF010000097.1:0-14620 GCA_040880045.1 Sneathiella sp. | reverse complement strand
GGCGACATGGAACGCCTCATGGATGACCCGGGCGAGGTCGTTCACGTTCTTGACCAGGTAGTTGTGCTTGGTGCAGGGACGGGTGATGCCGACGGTATCCGCCTCCTGAAAGGCGTCATTGCCGATCATGTGGGTTGCCACCTGCCCGGTCAGGCAGATGATCGGGATGCTGTCCATCAGCGCATCGGCGAGGCCGGTGACCGCGTTGGTCGCGCCGGGACCGGAGGTTACCAGAACCACGCCCGGCTTGCCGGTGGAACGGGCATAGCCTTCCGCCGCATGAACCGCACCGCCTTCCTGACGGACAAGGATATGGCGAATGCTGTTCTGCTTGAAAAGTTCGTCATAGAGCGGAAGCACGGCGCCCCCAGGATACCCGAAAATCACCTCGACGCCCTGATCCTTCAGCGCCTTGATTACTATTCCTGCTCCTGTCAGTTCCTGGTTCGCCATCTCACTATCCTAATCCTGCGTTCGGCTCTTTGTGTTAAAAGGTCAACTCATGTTAAAGGGTCAATAGAAAAAAGACGCCCGGCACGATACCGGGCGGTCAAAAACAGGCTTCCCTCGCGGAAAGCCGCCAATTCGGGAGAAACTAGACCTTCATTCCGCCTCCGTCAACAAAAATCGACGAATAAATGGAAAGAATTCACCCTTTAAACTTTCCAAATCTTGCGCAGAAGAGCGATTTGCTTCGCACATCTTGTTCCGTACCCAGGTCAATTGACGTTTTGCATAGCGCCGGGTGAGCATTTTCACCCGCTCCCGCGCCGCCGCTTGTGCCATATCCCCCTTCAGCACCGCCATCAGTTCCGGCACGCCGAGCGCCTTCATCGCCGGGAGCGACGGATCGAGCCGCCGCGCCATAAAGGCCGCCACTTCTGCCAGCGCACCGCCCCTGTCGATCATCCAGTCGAGCCGCGCATCACATCGGGCATAGAGCCAGTCCCGCTCCGGCGTCAGTGCCAGCCAGAGCCGCGGGCCTTCCAGAAGATCGCCGGTCGGCGCCTTCTTCTGCCACTCACCGAGGGGGATGCCGGTTTCCTCCACCACCTCCAGCGCCCGGAGAAGCCGCTGGCTGTCGCCCTCATTGAGCCGGGCCGCCATTTCCGGATCCTTCTCGCGGAGCCGCGCATGAATGACCGCGTTCCCCTCGGCCTTGTGAAGATCGCGAAGACGGCCTCTCACCTCGGCGGAGATGTCGGGAACCTCGGCAATGCCCTTGGTGAGGATATCGAAATAAAGGCCGGTGCCGCCAACGAGGATCGGGAGTTTGCCCGCAGACCTTGCCGCCTCGATCTCGACAAGCGCCATGTCACGCCAGCGCGCGGCATTGCAGTAATCCGCCGGGTCGAGCACGCCGTAAAGCCGGTGCGGGGCGCTTGCCTCCTCGCCTGCGCTCGGCCGGGCGGTGAGGACACGCAGGCCGTCATATATCTGCATGCTGTCCGCATTGATGATGACACCATCAAATTCCTCTGCTATGGCAATGGCCAAGGCGGATTTGCCGCTGGCGGTTGGCCCTGCGAGCAGGATGCAGCCGCTCTGGCGGCGGATTTGCGGCTGATTTTCATCCATTCGGGGACTACCTGTCGGTTACCATGGCTCAAACTTCTATTCTTACCCTTGTCGCTGATCATACAGCGGGCGCGTCAATTCGCAATATCGCTGAGGCCGCCGTTCATGAACTCACCAATGCGGGCGCAACCTGCGCGCCGCCGGACTGGCTTTCGGACGATCGCGCGGTGGATATTGCCTTTACGTCGATAACCCCCGCGGAAGCGGAGGAGCGCCTGAAACCCTCCGGCCTGCTCAAGGCGATGGATTATTGCCTGCAACCGGCCGATCATCGGAGGAAGAAGCTGTTCCTCGCCGATATGGACAGCACCATGATCACCGTCGAATGTATTGACGAACTGGCGGATTTCGCCGGAATTCGCGCCGAGGTCTCGGCCATTACGGAACGCGCAATGAACGGGGAGCTGGATTTCAACGCGGCTTTTCGCGCCCGCGTCGCCATGCTGAAGGGCTTGCGCGAACCCGTCCTGCAGCAGGTATTCGATGAGCGGGTCCGGCTTACCGGCGGCGCGCGGACCCTTGTGCAGACAATGCGGGCGAACGGCGCCTATACCGCGCTCGTCTCCGGCGGGTTTACCTTTTTCACCAGCCGCGTGCGCGAACAGGTCGGCTTTCATATGGATATGAGCAATGATCTGTTGTTCGAGGACGGGGGGCTCTCCGGCGTCACGGCGGAGCCGATCCTGAATTCCGCTGCCAAGCTCGCAACGCTGGAACGGCTGATGGCGGAGAAGAATGTTGGCCGCGCCGGGACACTGGCCATCGGGGATGGCGCCAATGACATCCCGATGATCGCGGCGGCAGGCCTTGGCGTCGCCTTTCACGCCAAGCCGGCAACCATGGCGGCGGCGGATGCCGCCATCCGCTTCGGCGATCTCACCACCTTGCTCTATTATCAGGGATATCGCGACAGCGACTTCGTAGGGGAATAAAAAATGGCGCCGCCTCAACAGAGGGGCGCCATTTGTTTCGGAGTCCAAGACTTGTGGTCTAGCTTTCCTTGTTCAGCTTCAAGGCGATAAAGCGGGAATTATCACCGCGCTTCAGGAGCAGCAGGACAGATTTCTTGTCGGTTTCCTGAATTTCGGCAATCCGCGCCTTCATCTGCTCCGGGGTCGTGACCGGCTCAAGCTGGGCTTCCGCCACAACATCGCCTGGGCGAATGCCCTTCTCGGCCGCTTCCGATGCCGGATCGACATTGGTTACGACGACACCCTCGACATCCGCTCCAATGCCGAATTGCTCGCGGGCGCCGTCATTGATGGCGGCGAGTTCCATGCCAAGCAGATCAACACTCTTGCTGTTGCCGGGCTCAGAGGGAGTTACGCCAGCCATCGCGGTTTCGGCTTTCTCAAGCTCGCCAAGGGTGACCTCTACGTCCATTTTCTTGCCGCCGCGCCACAGCTCGACATTAACCTCGGAGCCAACCTTCGAGTCTGCGACCAGGCGTGACAGTTCCCGCGGTTCGGTTACCGGCTTGCCGTTGAATTTCAGGATCACGTCACCGGCCTCAATACCGGACTTGAACGCGGGGCCATCCTCGGGCACGCCTGCGACCAGCACACCATCCGTATTATCAAGGTCAAGCCCTTCGGCAATTTCGTCGGTCACCGGCTGGATAACCACACCGAGCCAGCCACGGCTGGTCTTGCCGAACTCGATCAACTGCTCAACGACCGGCATGGCAAGCCCGGAGGGAACCGCGAAGCCGATACCGATGCTGCCACCGGACTGCGAGAAAATTGCTGTATTGATGCCGATCACCTGACCGTCCAGATTAAACAGCGGCCCACCGGAGTTGCCTTTGTTGATGGAGGCATCCGTCTGGATATAGTCGTCATAGGGAGCGGAGCGGATATCCCGACCGCGCGCCGAGACGATACCGGCGGTTACCGTGCCGCCAAGACCGTATGGATTGCCAATGGCGAGCACCCAGTCCCCAACGCGGGACGTGTCGCTGTCGCCCCAGTCCACGTCAACAAGCGTGCGGGCTTTCGGATCGATCTTCAGAACCGCAATATCGGTTTTCGGGTCAGTCCCCACCACGGTTGCGGGGAGGTCTTCGCCATCCTTGAAAACCACCTTGATCTCATCCGCGCCGTCGATCACATGGTTGTTGGTGATGACATAACCGTCTTTCGCGTCAATCACGAAGCCGGAACCGAGGGAGGTTGCCTTGCGCTCCCGCTGGTTATCCCCTTCCCCGCCGCGATTACCGAATTCCTTGAAGAAATCCTCGAACGGATGGCCTTTCGGCAACTGGGGAAGGCCGCCACTTGGGGCCTTTACGGTCTGGGTCGTTGAAATATTGACAACCGCCGGAGACAGCTTTTCCACAAGATCGGCGAAACTGCCGGGCGCGGACCGTGCATTTGCATTGACGGCCATAAACGCCATCAACATAAGCACCGTCAGGGTTGAAATAATGAGGACGCCGCCTTTTCGCACGCTGTTTGCGTTTGCGGGCACGGAACGGGTGCCAATCTCTGCCGATTTCGGCCGTGCTGAGTATCGGTTATACAAGTCTATCTTCCTTCTATAATTCGATTCCCTGCCGAGGTCTTCAAGATCACGAGCAGAGGATCAATGACAATATTAACCCCTCTTGTTCATCCGCCGGGACGGATACCCTGCGCATGTCGTTGCCTGTACCTAGAAATCAATTAAGGCAGAAATGTGCAATTGAAACCCGTTTTGTAATTTTTGTTGGTTAATCGCAAAAATCCTTGAATTTCAGGTATAAAGCCATGACTAACCCCGGAGCAGCCAGACAAAAAACACGCCGAGCACAGACACCACAAGACCAAATATGCGCAAAACATGGCTGGGCGTATCAAGCACCGATATCATCATCCGCTTCATGCCGTCGGGAAACAGGGCATAAAGCGCGCCTTCTATGAATAAAACCAGCGCCAGCGCCAGCAGGAAATCCGTTACCACAACTCAACCGCCCCTTAAGAAAAAACGGCCCGCATGTATCATACGGGCCGTTTCAATCCGTGTTTACTGACCAGGTGCAGCGTCGACGTTCTGCTGATCAAAGAAGCGGAAAAATTCCGATGTCGGGGAAAGGACCATGGTTGTGTCCTCATCCCCCATCGATTCCCGATAGGCCTGCATTGACCGGTAGAAGGAGAAGAACCCTTCATCCTTGCCGAAAGCCTGGGCGAAGATACGGTTCTTTTCCGCGTCGCCTTCACCGCGCAGGATCTCGGAATCCTTCTGTGCGTCGGCAATCAGGATCGTGCGTTCCTTGTCCGCATTGGAGGTGATCCGCTGGGCGATTTCCGCACCCGTTGCCCGGATTTCCTTGGCTTCCTGCTCACGCTGGGAGCGCATACGGTCGAAGACCTTCTCACTGTTTTCCTTCGGCAAGTCGGCCCGGACGATACGCACATCAATCACATCAATACCGGATGCCTTGGCTTCCCTGTTCACCTGCTCGCGGATCTGCAGCATCAGGTTCGACCGCTCCCCTGAAACAATATCGTTCAGGCGTTGACGGCCGAGATTCTGCCGAAGCTGCGAGTTCAAAGTCGTCTCAAGCCGCTGATAGGCGACCTGCAGATTACCATAGGACTGGTAATATTGCAGCGGATTGGCGATGCGGAACCGCGCGAAGCTGTCGACCATCAGGCGCTTTTGATCGCGGGTCACGACCTCTTCACGCTGTGTGCTGACGGACAGGACACGCTTGTCCACATAGACGACATCCTGCACGAAGGGGAGTTTGAAATTAAGCCCCGGCTCCTGAATGACCCGCTGCGGATTACCGAACTGCATAACAATGGCCTGCTGCGTCTGGTGGACAGTAAAGAGCGAACTTGCTGCCACGACACCGATGGCCACCAGAAGAACAACCAGTATTGTCACTATTGTCTTGTTCATTTGTTGGTTGCCCCTTTCTGTAGTTCATTGAGTGGGAGATAGGGGACAATGCCTTGCGACCCGTCCTTGCCAATATCAATGATCATTTTCTGCTTGCCGGTGAACACTTCCTGCAGGGTTTCAAGATAGATACGCTGACGCGTCACATAGGGCGCCTTGGCATATTCATCATAGATGGAGACAAAACGGGCTGCCTCACCCTCTGCCTCGGCAATCACACGCTGCTTGTAACCTTCGGCTTGCTGACGGACCATTTCCGCCTGACCGCGGGCGCGGGGAATAATGTCATTGGCGTAGGCCAGCGCCTCGTTCTGCGCCCGTTCCTTATCGGCTTCCGCCGCCTGCACGTCCCGGAACGCGGCAATAACCTGGGGTGGCGGTTCCGAGTTCTTCAACTGTACCTGCAAAATGGACACGCCCGTGCCATAATCATTGAGGACTTGCTGAAGACGTTCCCGAACCTCTGTCTCGACCAGCAGGCGGCCTTCGGTAATGGCCGCCGTCAGGTCTGTCCGGCCGATCACTTCACGCATGGCGCTTTCCGCCGCCGCCTTGATCGTCAGGTTCGGTTGATCGATATTGAAGAGATACTGGCCCGCATCCGTGATCCGCCAGAACACCGTGACGCTGAGATCAACGATATTCTCGTCCCCGGTCAGCATCAGGCTTTCCTCCTCAACCCGGGTGGAGCCGCCGCCGCGCGTCGGTCGGAACCCGACCTCGACACTGTTGACCTTCGTGACCTCAGGTGTCAGCACGGTCTCAATCGGATAGGGCAGATGATAATTCAGGCCCGGCTGGGTCGTTTCCACCCATTTGCCGAAACGCAGCACAACGCCTTGCTCGGTGGTTTCAACTTTGTAGAAGCCGCTGATCAGCCAGGCGACCAGAAGAACCAGTAGCAGAATAACAATGCCGATCTTGCCGCCACTGCCTCCGGGCATGATATCCTTCAGCCGTTCCTGGCCCTTCTTGATGATGTCTTCCAGATTGGGGGGTTGCTGACCGGCTGGTCCCTGTCCCCAAGGTCCGCGATTTCCACCGCCGCCTTGCCAGCCTCCGTCATTACCACCCTGATTGTTCCAAGGCATATGTTCGCCTCTCCTTATTTTCCTGCGCTGATTTTGCGCGTTTGCTAACTGTACGTAGTCGCGTTATATGACACCCAGCAACATTCTGCAACGTAACACGGGCGATACGGCGTTATTTTCTGCCTGCGCCCGGTATTATTTCGGAATGACATAGTCCCTGCCTACCATCTTGTGTCGAAAGCGGAGTTTTCAAGCATGTCAGAGATAAATGAACAAACCATCCTCGATTGCCTCGGGAAAATCATCGATCAAAAGACGGGCAGGAGTGTGGTAGCGCTCGGTCTGATCGCGGGGCTGGTGATCAAGGAGGGCAATGTCGGCTTCGCGCTTGAGATCGACCCGAAAGACGCGGGCGAGATGGAGGCTCTTCGCAGGAAATGCGAGGAGGCGGTGTTCAACCTGCCCGGCGTCAAATCGGTGAGCGCGGTACTGACCGCGGAACAATCCGCCGCCCCCGCGCCTGAGGCGAAAGCCCCGTCCCGGGCGCAGCCACAACAGCAACAACCGGCGCAGAAGCCTGAGGTTCCAGGCGTTGCCGCCATCGTCGCCGTCGCGTCCGGCAAGGGCGGCGTCGGCAAATCCACCTGCGCCGTCAATATCGCGCTCGGGCTCTCCGCGCTTGGCCTCAAGGTCGGGATGCTGGATGCGGATGTTTACGGGCCATCGCTCCCCCGGATGCTGGGCCTGAAGGGCAAGCCACAGTCGAAGGATGGCAAGAAGCTGATCCCGATGGAGAAATGGGGCCTGAAAGTCATGTCCATGGGTTTTCTGGTCGAGGAGGACACGCCGATGATCTGGCGCGGGCCGATGATCATGAGCGCGCTGCAGCAGATGGTCTTCGATGTCGACTGGGGGACGCTTGACGTGCTCGTCGTTGATATGCCGCCCGGCACCGGCGATGCACAGCTCACCCTCGCGCAGAAAGTCCCGCTGACCGGCGCGGTGATTGTCTCGACACCGCAGGACATTGCGTTGATCGATGCCCGCAAGGGGCTGAATATGTTCCGCAAAGTCGATGTGCCCGTGTTCGGGATTATCGAGAATATGAGCTATTTCCTCTGCCCGTCCTGCGGCGAGAAATCCGACATTTTCGGTCATGGCGGCGCCCGCGAAACCGCGAAGGAGCTCGGCACCGACTTCCTCGGCGAGGTGCCGCTGCATATGGATATCCGCACCACCTCCGACGCCGGCACGCCGATCACGGCAAGCGCACCCGACAGCGCACACGCCAAAATCTACCGCGACATCGGCAAGCGTGTTCAGGAAAAGATCGAGGCCAGCCTCGGCACGTCTTCCGGCCCAAAGATCATCATCGAGTAACAAAAAAAAGCCCGGAGCGATCCGGGCTTTTCCTTTTTATCAGGCTTCCGAGACCCGCTGTAATCCAAGCGCGGCTTGCGCCGCGGCGAGCCTTGCGATCGGCACGCGGTAGGGGGAGCAGGAGACATAGTCGAGGCCGACCTTTTCGCAGAAATCAATGCTGGCCGGATCGCCGCCATGTTCGCCGCAGATACCGAGCTTGATATCGGGGCGTGTTTCGCGGCCGCGGTCTGCGGCGATCTGCACCAGTTCGCCGACGCCTTCCTGATCGAGGGAGACGAAAGGATCGGTCTCGTAGATGCCCTGGCTCACATAGTCTTCCAGGAAGGAGCCGCTATCATCCCGGCTGATGCCATAAGTCGTCTGGGTCAGGTCGTTGGTGCCGAAGGAGAAGAATTCGGCGTCCTTCGCAATATCCCCGGCGCGAAGCGCGGCGCGCGGCAGTTCGATCATCGTGCCGATCAGATACTCGATATCCTTTCCGGTTTCATCCAGAATAGCATCGGCGACCGCCCGGATCTTGCCTTTCAGGATTTCCAGCTCCCGCCCCGTGGCGACCAGCGGGATCATGATTTCCGGGATCACGGTATCGCCCAGCTCCTTGCTGACTTCCGCCGCAGCCTCAAGGATGGCGCGGGCCTGCATCTCGTATATTTCAGGGTAGGAAATGCCGAGACGGCAGCCACGATGGCCGAGCATCGGGTTGAACTCATGCAGTTGCAGCGCCCGGTGACGGAGCTTGCCCGCGTCCGCGCCAAGGGCCTCGGCCAGTTCGTCGATTTCCTCGTCGGATTTCGGCAGGAATTCATGGAGCGGCGGATCGAGCAAGCGAATGGTTACCGGCAGGCCCGCCATGATCCGGAACAGATCGATAAAATCGCCGCGCTGATAGGGCAGCAGTTTTGCGAGCGCCGCGCGCCGTTCGTCGGTCGTTTCCGCCAGAATCATCTGGCGGACGGAGACAATCCGCTCGGCATCGAAGAACATATGCTCGGTCCGGCAGAGGCCGACGCCTTCGGCGCCGAATTTGCGCGCGGTCTGGGCATCGAGCGGGGTTTCCGCATTGGCCCGCACCTTCATCCGGCGGATTTCATCGGCCCAGGACATCAACTCGCCAAACTCGCCGGAAAGCTCCGGCATGATCATGTCGACCGAGCCCAGCATAACCTCACCGCTGCCGCCATCGATGGTGACGATATCGCCCTTGTTGTAGGTCTCGCCAAGCACGCTCAAGGTTTCGTTCTTATAGTCGATATTCAGCGCCCCCGCCCCGGACACGCAGGCCCGGCCCATGCCGCGCGCAACCACCGCCGCGTGGCTGGTCATGCCGCCGCGGCTGGTGAGAATGCCCTTGGCGGCGTGCATGCCGTGAATGTCTTCGGGGCTTGTCTCGATCCGCACAAGAATGACCGCCGTCCCCTCGCCCGCGAGTCTCTCCGCCTCGTCACTATTGAAGACGATCTGGCCGGAGGCGGCGCCGGGACTTGCCGGCAGGCCGCGGGCAATGACATTGCGTTCCGCATCGGGATCGAGTGTCGGGTGAAGAAGCTGATCGAGGGAGGCCGGGTCAATGCGCTTGATCGCCTCATTCTTGTCGATCAGCCCTTCATTCACCATATCGATGGCGATTTTAAGCGCGGCCTTCGCCGTGCGCTTGCCCGAGCGGGTCTGGAGCATCCAGAGTTTGCCCTGCTGCACCGTGAACTCGATATCCTGCATGTCGTGATAATGGGCTTCGAGCTTTTTATAGACATCGACAAGCTCGGCAAACACCTCCGGGAAGACTTCCTCCATCGACGGCGCGTCGGCCCCGGCGTCAAGGCGGGACTGTCTGGTCAGGTTCTGCGGCGTGCGGATACCGGCGACCACATCCTCCCCTTGCGCATTCACCAGGAATTCGCCGTAGAAGATTTTCTGGCCCGTCGACGGATCGCGGGTGAAGGCAACGCCCGTCGCGCTGTCGTCGCCCATGTTGCCGAACACCATGGCCTGCACATTGACCGCCGTGCCCCAGCTTGCCGGGATATCATGCAGACGGCGATAGGTGATGGCGCGGGTGTTCGTCCAGGAACTGAATACCGCGCCGATGGCGCCCCATAGCTGGTCCTGCACGTCTTGCGGAAACGGGCGGCCAAGCTCTTCCTCAACCTTCGCCTTGTACTGCCCGACAAGCCGTTCCCAGTCATCGGCGACAAGGTCGGTGTCGAGCAGATAACCGTTTTCCTCTTTCAGAATTTCGAGCAATTCCTCAAAATGGTAATGCTCCACCCCGAGGACGACATCGGAATACATCTGGATAAAGCGGCGATAGCTGTCATAGGCAAAGCGCTTGTCGCCGCTCTGGGCCTCCAGCCCTTTCACCGTCTCGTCATTGAGGCCGAGGTTGAGGACGGTATCCATCATGCCCGGCATCGAGGCGCGGGCACCGGAACGAACCGACACCAACAGCGGCTGCTCTGCATCGCCGAAACCGCCGCCGACCGAAGTTTCAATCGCCTCGATGGCCGCATCGACCTGCGCTCCAAGCGTATCGGGGTATATTTCGTTACTTTCCAGATAGGCCGTGCAGACTTCCGTCGTAATGGTAAATCCCGAGGGCACCGGCAGTCCGAGATTGCTCATCTCCGCCAGGTTGGCGCCCTTGCCGCCCAGCAGATTGCGCATATCGGCGGTGCCGTCCGCCTTGCCATCGCCAAAAGAATATACCCACTTCGTCATCGTCAAATCGTCCTTCTGATGGTTGTCTTAACTCTTTGTACGCGCCAAAAGTAAAAATTAGCCTTCTATTTTCGATAAATCCGCCAATTGATCCAACAGATTACGAACACTAGAGAGCAGCGTGAGCCGGTTCCACCGCACTCTCTTGTCTTCTGCATTGACTATCACCTGGTTGAAAAAAGTATCGACAGGCTTGCGAAGGCGCGCGGCCGCAGTTGCGGCGACTCCGAACCCATCACAGGCAATTGCGCCTGTAACCAGCCCCTCCACTTCCTTGATGCGCGCATACAAGTCTTTTTCCGCTGGATCGACAAACTGGTCCTCGTAGACCGACTGATCGTAAGTATGGCTATCCTTCTTTTCCTCGATCCGGAGAATATTGGCCGCCCGCCGATAGGCAATCAGCAAATTCGCCCCATCATCGGAGGCAAGAAAATTCGACAGCGCCTCGACCCGTGTCATCAAGCGGACGAGATCGTCCTCGCCGCCCTGCCCGAAGGCAGCTGCTATATAATCATGGCGGACGTTCTGCTCCTTCAGATGAACTTTGAGCCTGTCTGCGAAAAAGCCGAGGAGTTCTCCCGCATCGAGTACATCAGAGACGGGCTGCAATTCGCCTGCGCGCCCAAAGATATCAATGAGCGGTATCCGCACTTTATTTTCCAACACCAGCCGGATGACGCCGAGCGCAGCGCGGCGCAGCGCATAGGGATCTTTCGATCCGGTCGGCTTTTCATTGATCGCATAGAAGCCGGCGAGCGTGTCGATCTTGTCGGCGAGCGCGACCACAACGCTCACGGGATCGGACGGGCAGGTGTCATTGGGCCCAAGCGGCGAATAATGCTCCTGAATGGCCTTTGCGACTGCTTCATTCTCGCCGTCATGCTGCGCGTAATAACGGCCCATAAGTCCCTGCAAATCGGCGAACTCCCCAACCATTTCCGTTGTCAAGTCCGCCTTCGCGAGCAGCGCCGCGCGCTCACATAACGCGACCTCCGCTCCCGGAACATAGGGGGTAATCACAGCGCAGAGTTTCTTGATCCGCGCCACCTTCTCGCGCACGGTACCGAGTTTGGCATGAAAGATGATCTTTTCCAGATCGGGCACGCGGCTTTCGAGGCTTTTCTCCCGGTCCTTGTCCCAGAAGAATTTGGCGTCCGACAGGCGCGCGCTCAGCACCCGCTCGTTCCCCGCCGTGATCATCCGCCCGCCGTCGTTTGCGCGCAAGTTCGCGACCACGATAAAGCGCGGGGCCATCCTGCCGTCCTTGCCCGAGAGCGAGAAATATTTCTGGTGGCTGCGCATGGCGGAGATCAGCGCCTCCTCAGGCACCTCCAGAAAACCGGTGTCGATCGAGCCGATCAGGCTTTCGGGCCATTCGACCAGCCCGGCCACTTCGCTCAGCAGCGCCGGATCGTCAATCAATGCCAGCCCTTCATCTTCGGCCAGAACCGTTGCATCCGCCTTGATCATCCGTGCCCGGTCCGCCGCATCGAGAACCACATAGGCGTTCTTGAGCCGCGCCTGATAATCGGCGAAATCCGTCACCGTTATCGCCTCCGGCGCCATGAAACGGTGACCGAAGGTCTGGTTATTAGCCGTCAGATGCTCCCATTTGAGCGGCACCGTCTTGCCGTCGAACAGGCAGAGGATATTATGCAGCGGCCGCACCCAGCGCGCGGAATAAGCGCCCCATTTCATCGGCTTGGGCCAGGGCAGCGCCGAAATCGCGGCATTCAGCAGGTCGGGGAGCACATCGATGGTCGGACGTCCCTTGCTCTCGATCACCGCGTAGTAAAAACTCCCCTTCTCCGTTTCCCGCTCCTCCAGCTGGTCGCGGATAAGACCTGCACTCTTGAGGAAGCCGTCAACAGCCTTGTCCGGTGCACCGACGCGGGGCCCGCGCTTTTCCTCGAACGTATCGAGCTGCGCCGTCGGCAGACCCTCGACCACCACCGTGAGCCGCCGCGCGGTTGCGAAACCGCGCACCGCCTCGAATTCAAGGCCCGCCTCCTTCAAGCCGTTGCCGACCAGCCGCGCCAGGTCATCGGACGCCTTGTTCTGCATCCGCGCGGGAATTTCCTCACAGAACAGCTCCAGCAGTAACTCCGCCATTTACGCTTCCTCCTTGAGGTGCCCGCGGGATTTCAGCCATTGACCGCAGCAGGCCTTGGCCAGCGTCCGCACCCGGCCGATATAGGCGGCCCGCTCGGTCACGCTGATGACGCCGCGCGCGTCGAGAAGGTTGAACAGATGGCTCGCCTTCATGCATTGGTCATAGGCGGGCAGCGCCAGCCCCTCGACGAGAATCTCCTTGCACTGGCATTCCGCATCCTCGAAATGACGGAGCAGGATATCGACGTTCGAATGCTCGAAATTATAGGCGGAGAATTCCTGCTCATTCTGCAAGAAGACATCGCCGTAAGTGACGCCGTCATCGTTCCATTTGAGGTCGAACATGCGATCCACGCCCTGCACATACATGGCAAGGCGTTCCAGCCCGTAGGTCAGTTCGCCGGAGACCGGGCTGCATTCAAAGCCGCCGACCTGCTGGAAGAAAGTGAACTGGCTGACTTCCATGCCATCGCACCAGACTTCCCAGCCAAGCCCCCAGGCGCCGAGCGTCGGGCTTTCCCAGTCATCCTCGACAAAGCGGATATCATGGTTTTTAGGGTCAATGCCAAGCGCGTAGATACTCTCCAGATAGAGTTCCTGAATATTGTCCGGCGACGGCTTCAGCAGGACCTGAAACTGGTAGTAATGCTGCGCGCGGTTGGGGTTTTCGCCATAGCGGCCATCAGTCGGGCGGCGACAGGGCTGCACATAGGCGGTCTTCCATGGCTCGGGGCCGAGGGAGCGCAGGGTCGTTGCCGGATGGAAGGTTCCCGCGCCCACCTCCATGTCATAGGGCTGCAAAATCACGCAGCCCTTCGATGACCAGAAATGTTGCAATGTCAGGATGAGATCCTGAAAGGAGTTGGACGGCGCGGACGCCACTTTATCCGCCATGGTACTGACCCTGTAAGAAGTGATGCGCCGCAACATAAAGCGCGGAGGGGGGCGGGTCAACCGGCCACAGGCGGCTTTGCGCTATTTATCCTTGCAGGAATGCTCGTCAAGGTCGGACACGAAGGAGCCGCAACGCGGGCATTCCTCCAGATCGAGCATCTTGTCGGTGGACGTGCCCTTGAATTTCCCGTTCTTCTTCGCTTTGTCAATGCCGGGGGCGACTGTATTGCGATAGAAGCGATAGGCGAGAAAGACGCCGCCAATGATCAGCAGGAACAGGATGATCTTGAGGGGTGAGAACATTTATCCGGCTCCCCGCTTCTGTTGCCCGCGAATCATAGGCCGAACCGGCCCCAGGTCGCCTGATTGCGAACGGCGTCCGTCAGGGCCTCGACCGCGTCCGCGCCGATGGCCTGATGCCGGAGGCCGAGCTTTTTCGCGAGGAAGCCCTGTCGCCCGCCGAGTTTCTTGAAGCGCACCTTGTCGCCGTATTTTTCCCGGCAGAAGGAGCGGACATCGGCGATCCCGTCGACAAGGCCCAGATCGACCGCCTTCTCCCCGATCCAGACATCGCCGGAGAATAATTCATTGTCTTTACGCTTTTTAAGGCGTTCGCCGCGGCGGGTTTTCACCAGTTCCTTGAAATTCTCATGGATATCGCCCTGGATTTTCTTCAGCCAGACGATATCGTCCTCCTTTTCCGGGCTGAACGGGTCGAGCTTGACCTTGTTCTCTCCCGCGGCATACAGCCGCCGGTCGACGCCCAGCTTCTCCAGCAGCCCCGGAAAGCCGAACCCGGCGGAGACAACGCCGATGGACCCGACCACGGAACTCTTGTTGATGTAAATCTCGTCCGCACAGAGGCCGAGCCAGTATCCGCCCGACGCCATCACATCTTCGGCGAAGGCATAGACGGGAACTTCTTTCTCGTCCGCAAGTTGCCGGATACGATCGAAGATGAGCGAGGACTGCACCGGCGATCCGCCCGGCGAATTGACCAGCAACGCCACCGCCGA
>JBBDJF010000096.1:0-14845 GCA_040880045.1 Sneathiella sp. | reverse complement strand
AGGAGGCGGAGAATACTTTTGCCAATCTTGCGCAATTTAATAACGGTGCCGTTTTCACGGGTAGTTTTGATGGTAGCAGCGAGTGGGAGCGCCATTGCAATGGGGATGAGCTTGTGCATGTCCTCAAAGGTGAAACCGAACTGACAATCCTTTCGGGCGAAGGAGAGGATATTCTCACCCTGAAATCCGGCATGTTGACGGTGGTGCCGCAAGGATGCTGGCATCGTTTTTATGCACCGGCAGGGGTGACATTACTGACTGTGACCCCGCAACCGACGGATCATTCAACAGCGGAAGACCCGCGATAAACTTCCGTCATGCCGGACATAGAAAAAGCCCTTGGCGAAGGGCGCAAGGGCTTTTTTTTAGGTAGAAAGCGTGGCTAGCCGGTATAGCTAACGTCAATTACCTCATAGGCTTTGGAACCGCCGGGTGTCATTACTTCAATGCTGTCGCCCTGTTCCTTGCCGATCAGCGCGCGGGCAAGCGGTGCCGAAATTGACAGGCGGCCTTCCTCAATATTGCTTTCGTCTTCGCCAACGATCTGGTAGCGGGTTTCCTCATCCGTATCTTCGTCAGCCAACAGGATAGTGGCGCCAAACTTGATCTGGCGGCCGGATATAGAGGCAACATCAATGATTTCCGCACGGCCCAGCTTATCCGCAAGCTCCGCAATACGACCCTCAATATGAGATTGCTGTTCTTTTGCGGCATGATATTCGGCATTTTCCGAGAGGTCACCATGCTCACGTGCTGTAGAGATAGCCTGAATAACCGCCGGACGTGCCGTCGATTTCAGTTCTTTTAACTCTTTTTCAAGCCGCGCGTATCCCGCAGCCGTTATAGGTAGTCTATCCATCAGAAATCTCGATTACGGTTTTCGCAAAAAAATTCCGGCTTATGCCAGTCACAAAGCCGCCTTGACTATAGTCTCTTCAAAGCGGTGTCAAGGAATTAAGAATATGATTGAAGGGATTTAACTTCAAGTGTCCCTGTAATAATTTTCTCAATTGCCTGCACGGTCGCGTAGGCTCCTGCCACGGTTGTCGAGTAGGGTGTTTTCATGACAAGCGCCGTGTGGCGGATATCATAGCTGTCCCGAAGCGCTTGCGCGCCTTCGGTGGTGTTAAAGACCATCGCGATATCACCATTCTTCATGGTATCAACGATATTCGGTCTTCCCTCCATGACCTTGTTGACGCGCGTCACCTTCAGGCCTTGCTCAGTCAGATACTTCGCTGTGCCACCTGTGGAAACAATGTCGAAGCCGAGATCTATCAGTTTGGCGACGGCATCCTTGATCGGGGCCTTGTCCATATCCTTGACCGAAACGAACACAGTTCCAGAAGTCGGCAGACGGACCCCGGCGGCGATCTGGGATTTCAGGAAGGCAGCGCCAAAGTCTGTATCGATCCCCATTACTTCACCAGTTGAGCGCATTTCCGGGCCGAGCACAACGTCAACTCCGGGAAAGCGTGAAAAGGGGAAGACGGCTTCCTTGACCGTTACATGGTTGAGCGTGCGATATTTCAGATCGAAAGACGCAAGACTTTCCCCCGCCATGACCCGCGCGGCAATCTTGGCAATGGGGTAGTTGATGCTCTTGGCGACGAAAGGTACCGTGCGACTTGCCCGCGGATTAACTTCCAGAATATAGATTACATCGCCTTTGACAGCGAACTGCACATTCATCAATCCGACGACATTCAGCGCCAGCGCCATTGCCTCAGTCTGCCGCTTTATTTCCTCGATTATTTCGGCGGAAAGTGTATGGGGCGGCAGGGAGCAGGCGCTATCGCCGGAATGGATCCCGGCCTCTTCAATATGCTCCATAATGCCAGCGACGAACACCGTCTTGCCATCGCTGAGGCAATCCACATCGACCTCAATGGCATTCTGAAGATATCCATCAACCAGGATCGGGTCATCACCGGAAACAATAACCGCTTCGCGCATATAGCGATCAAGGGATTCGCCATCGCGTACGATCTCCATACCGCGCCCCCCCAGAACATAGGACGGACGAACAACCACCGGATATCCAATTCTTTCCGCGACGTCAAAGGCTTCCGCTACGGAACGGGCGATCCCGTTTTCCGGCTGCTTGAGATTAAGTTTGTGCAGGAGTTGTTGAAACCTCTCGCGATCTTCCGCAAGGTCTATGGCGTCAGGTGATGTCCCAAGGATAGGAACACCTGCCGCCTCCAGGCCTGCCGCAAGTCTGAGCGGTGTCTGCCCCCCGAACTGCACAATTACCCCGTGAAGCGTACCGTTTGATTGCTCTTTGCGGATAACGGCGAGTGTGTCTTCAACGGTTAGCGGCTCAAAATAAAGACGATCCGATGTATCATAGTCGGTCGACACTGTCTCCGGATTGCAATTGACCATGATCGTCTCGTAGCCTGCCTCGGACAGGGCATAAGCCGCATGAACACAGCAATAATCAAACTCGATTCCCTGACCAATCCTGTTTGGGCCGCCGCCGAGAATTAAAACCTTTTTCGCGTCTGTCGGCTCAGCTTCACAGATTGCCTCATCCCATTCATTCCCCTCATAAGTAGAGTACATATAAGGCGTTTGGGAGGGGAATTCCCCGGCGCAGGTATCGATCCGCTTGTAGACAGGCTCTATCCCGAATTTCTGCCGTGCGGCAAGTACATTTTCCTCTCGCGTTCCTGCAAGTTCGGCAAGCCGACGATCGCTGAAACCCATTGACTTGAGCGCGAGCAGGCCGCCTTTTGTGGTTGGAATGCCTCCCGTGCGAACGGCGTTTTCCATCTTGACGAGGGATTGTATCTGCGCCAGGAACCAGGGTTCATATTTGCTGGCATGCTGAATTTCTTCAAGAGTGAGGCCTTCGCGAAAGGCCTGTGCGATGTTGAGTAGCCGCTCAGGCGTTGGCTGCGCCAGAATCGACTGGATACGCTGCTTGTCAGCCTGCTTTTCACCGTGACCCGCAAAATTCTGCTCACTGAGACCGGTCAGGCCGGTTTCCAGCGAACGGAGCGCCTTTTGCAGGCTTTCGGCAAACGTCCGGCCAATGGCCATGGCCTCGCCTACGGATTTCATCGCCGTGCCGAGCTTGACTTCGGCACCTGTGAATTTCTCGAATGTAAAGCGCGGGATCTTGGTGACGACATAATCGATAGTTGGCTCGAACGACGCGGGAGTTACGCCGGTAATATCGTTGCCCAGCTCATCAAGCGTGTAGCCAACAGCCAGCTTTGCCGCAATTTTTGCAATCGGAAAACCGGTTGCTTTCGATGCAAGGGCGCTTGACCGTGACACGCGCGGGTTCATCTCGATGATGATCAGTTGCCCATTTTCCGGATTGACCGCGAATTGCACGTTGGAGCCGCCCGTTTCCACGCCGATCTCCCGCAGTACCGCGATCGAGGCGTTGCGCATCACCTGATATTCCTTGTCGGTCAAGGTGAGGGCTGGGGCAACCGTGATAGAATCGCCCGTATGAACGCCCATCGGATCGACATTTTCAATGGAGCAGATGATGATGCAATTGTTCGCCTTGTCGCGAACAACCTCCATTTCATATTCCTTCCAGCCAACGATGCTTTCCTCGACCAGAACTTCCGTCGTGGGAGAGGCATCGAGGCCGCCGGTTACGATTTCCTCAAACTCCTCGCGGTTATAGGCGATGCCGCCGCCCGTGCCGCCAAGGGTGTAGGAGGGACGAATAATGCAGGGAAGCTTTACTTCCTCCAGCACCTTCCAGGCTTCATCAAGGCTGTGTGCGACCGCGCTCTTTGGCATGTCCAAGCCAATTTTCAGCATCGCTGTCCGGAACTGGTCACGGTCTTCCGCCTTGGCGATGGCTTCGCGGTTTGCGCCGATCAGCTGCACGCCGAGCCGTTCCAGTGCGCCACTTTCAGCGAGCGCCAGGGCCGTATTCAACGCCGTCTGTCCGCCCATGGTGGGTAAAAGTGCGTCCGGGCGTTCCTTCTCGAGGATCATCTCGACGAATTCCGGCGTGATCGGTTCCACATAGGTGGCATCCGCGAGGCCGGGATCTGTCATGATTGTTGCCGGGTTGGAATTGACCAGGATAACCCGATAACCCTCTTCCTTCAGCGCCTTGCAGGCCTGTGTTCCGGAATAGTCAAATTCGCAGGCCTGGCCAATGATGATTGGTCCGGCGCCGATGATCATGATGGATTGAATATCGGTACGTTTAGGCATTTTTTCTATCGACCAGATCTATGAAGCGCTTGAAAAGATATTGACTGTCCTGAGGGCCGGGACTGGCTTCCGGGTGGTACTGCACGGAGAAAACCGGCTTGCCGTCCACCTCCAGCCCCTCGACCACGCCGTCGAATAGGGATTTATGTGTTTCCGTCACACCGTCGGGCAGACTTTCGCGTGTCACGACAAAGCCATGGTTTTGCGATGTGATTTCAACCTTGCCGGTGATTAGGTCCTTGACCGGCTGGTTGGCGCCGCGGTGCCCCTGATGCATCTTTGTTGTCTTTGCGCCCAAGGCGAGGGCCAGCATCTGGTGGCCAAGACAAATGCCGAAGGTGGGCACCCCGCTATCCACGCATTCGCGAATGACCGGGACGGCATACTCAGCTGTCGCGGCCGGATCCCCCGGACCGTTTGCGAGGAAAATCCCATCCGGTTTCAATGCCATGATATCATCATAGCTCGTCGTCGCGGGCACAACCGTGATCCGGCAACCAAGATCCGCCAAGCAGCGTAGGATGTTCCGTTTTATTCCGTAATCGACAGCAACGATATGACGTGTCGGAGTATCCTGCTTTCCGTAACCCGCCTTGATATCCCAGTTCGTTTCGTTCCATTCATACGCCGTCTTGCACGAAACTTCCTTGGCAAGGTCCATGCCTTCCAGTCCCGGCCATTCCGCTGCTTTTCTGGTCAAGGCGGCAATATCGAACTTGCCATCCTTGCGGTGCGCGATGACACCGTTAGGCGCGCCGGATTTGCGTATATAGTGGGTGAGGCGACGGGTATCGACACCGGAGATGCCGACCAGTTCGCGGGACTTGAGCCAGTCATCAAGCCGACCGATAGCACGCCAGTTGGCCGGGTCCGTGATGTCGGCGCGGATGATCAGTCCGTTCGCCGCGATGCCCGATGTCTCGATATCCTCTTCATTGAAGCCAACATTACCGATATGCGGGAAGGTGAAGGTGATAAGCTGTCCGGCGAAGGAAGGATCAGTAAGGCTTTCCTGATAACCGGTCATTGAGGTGTTAAAGCAAACCTCCCCAACGGTCTCGCCCTCAATCCCGACGCCGAAGCCGTGGAATATCGTACCATCGCCCAGAACCAGCACTGCCGTTGCCGTCCGTTCGCTGTTCAGGCCGACTGCGCCATTGTTGTTTGCATAAGACATGATAAAAGGGACCCTCTTGCGGCAGTTCCGCTGAGCCGAAAATTTTCTGGCCTGATAGCTGAATATTGCGCAGCAACATAAGCAGTTTGATCCGGCGCGTCAAGTTTTTCCAGATAAAAATAATGCTTTAAATTCAATGGCTTAGAAAGAATAATTGGTTTGCTATCAATCACTGTTTCGGTTAGTATGGCGCCTTTCTTCATTACAGATTCGGATATTGATGTTACGAAGCAAAATTAAAGAGTCGCTAAAAGAAGCAATGAAATCAAAGGATAAGCGCCGGATTTCAACGCTTCGTCTGATAATAGCCACTCTTCAGGATCGGGATCTTGCGGCCCGCGATAAAGGCGCCGAAGAGGGAATCACCGAGGATGAGATTCTGCAGATGCTGACAACCATGGTTCGCCAGCGCAAAGAGTCCATCGCCGCCTATGAGACAGGCGGGCGTGTCGATCTCGCCGCCTCCGAGCAGGAGGAGATCGACATTATTTCCGACTATCTGCCAAAGCAGTTCGATGAAGCGGAAACACGCGCGGCAGTGGAGAAGGTTATTACTGATATTGAGGCGAACGGCCTGAAGGATATGGGGCGCACCATGGCGGAACTGAAAAGCCGCTATGCAGGGCAGATGGACTTTTCAAAAGCAAGTGCTATCGTTAAAGAAACGTTAGCGGCTTAAATTTGCACAAGGCGGTCGGTTTCTTTTTCAGATTAAATTAACCGGTTAAATATTTAAATAAGGTTGGACGTAAAAATGGCCTTTCCGCCGCAATTCATGGAAGAGCTTAAAAATCGCGTCGGCCTTGCGGAATTGGTTGGGCGTCGAACCAAGCTTACAAAAAAGGGCCGTGAATATTCCGGCCTCTGCCCGTTTCACAATGAGAAAACACCGTCCTTCACTGTCAATGAGGAGAAGGGCTTCTATCATTGCTTCGGCTGTGGTGCGAACGGCGACCTCATTGAGTTTGTCAAGCAAACAGAAGGCGTGTCTTTCCCCGAAGCTGTAGAGCGATTGGCGGCGATAGCCGGGCTACAGATGCCGGTTGAGCGTCCTGAAGAGAAGGAGCGCCAACAACGGGCGGCTACACTGCATGATGCCATGGAGCTGGCAGGGAAATGGTTTACTGCTCAGCTTGCCAGTCAGGCGGGGAGCGGAGCACGGCAATATCTTGATCGCCGCCAGGTATCCGAAGAAGCGGTTTCTTCCTTTCGCCTTGGCTTTGCGCCCAACAGCCGGACAGCATTGAAAGAAGCGTTGATTGCACGCGGGGTAAGTGAGGCAACGCTCATCGAAGGCGGGTTGATCATCAAACCGGATGATGGCCGGGAGAGCTATGATCGCTTCCGCGATCGTCTGATGTTTCCGATCACCGATCGCCGTGGCCGGATTATTGCGTTTGGCGGCCGCGCGCTGGGGGATGCGCCGGCGAAATATCTGAACTCTCCTGAAACACCTTTATTTCACAAGGGCCACGTTCTTTATAATATGGCAACGGCACGCCAGAAGGCATTCGATTCCGGCATGATCATCGTGGCTGAGGGATACATGGATGTCATCGCGCTCAGCGATGCGGGCTTTTCGCAATCGGTTGCCCCGCTCGGTACGGCTATCACGGAAGACCAGCTACAGATTTTATGGCAGATGGTGCCTGAACCGACCCTTTGCCTTGATGGAGACACAGCGGGTTGGCGGGCGGCATTGCGGATATCTGAGCGGGCATTACCACTGCTCCGACCCGGTTACTCATTACGGTTCGCCTTGCTGCCCGAAGGGGTGGACCCGGACGACCTGATCCGTAAGGAAGGATCAGGAGCCATGACGCGGGTTCTGGAGAATGCCCAACCTCTATCCGAAATATTGTGGCGCAAGGAAGTGGCCGATCGACCGGTGGATACGCCTGAACGAAAAGCAGCACTCGAAAAAGCGCTTTATGGTCTTTGTGACGAGATGCGCGATCCGGCGGTGCAGAATCATTACCGTGCCTTTTTCAAGGACCGTCTTTGGCAGGCATTCAGACCCAAAGGCCAATCGCCCCGGCGAGAGTTTTACAATAGTGGCGATCGCAACCGATTCGGTCGATTCGCGAATCAGAGGGGTGATTCGCGTCTTTTACGCAATTCTTCCCACCATACGCCTATCGTAGCTGCGGGTGGCCGACGGGAGGAATTGATCCTTCTAACCGTGGTAAACCACCCGGGGATAATGGAAAATCACTATGACACTCTTGCGTCACTTCAGTTCACCAGCCCTCAACTTGACAGATTGCGGCGCGCGATAATAGATATTGCAACGGTCGAAGCATCCCTTGACTATACGGACATGGCGCACCATTTAGCTAAACGTAAATTGTCTGAACAGGTAAAGGGTTTACAAGGTCCGACAACCAAGTCGCTGGACTGGTTTGTTGATCCTGCCGCGGCGTATGAAGATGCGCTCAGTGCGTGGCTGCATATTGTGGCCCGCCATAAGGTGGAGGCATTGCAAAAGGATCTGGAAGCGGCGGAGCGTCAATTGGGGCAAAATGCGACCGCGGAAAATCTCGATCGATTGAAAATGGCAAAACAAGCGCTTGAGGCAGCCGCCGGTAATGAAGCCGATATTGAAGGCTTCGGGCTGGCGTCCGGGCGAAACAAGAACGTTTAGACAGATTTAACCCAACACGTCCCGCAGCGCGGGCCATGACAACGGAAACCTTCAGGAGTTAAAATTTATGGCGACAAAGAGTGCGGAAGCCGTTGATACGTCAGACCAGAGCGATGAAAGCCCCGATAGCCCGCTGATTGATGCCTCCCAGGCGGCCGTCAAGAAGATGCTCGCGAAAGCCAAGGACAAGGGCTATGTGACCTTTGATGAGCTGAACGCTGTCCTTCCGCAAGATCAGATGTCGTCCGAGCAGATTGAGGACACGATGTCCCTGCTGTCGGAAATGGGCATCAATGTTGTCGAGAATGATGAAGAGGGCAGCGAGGACGGTCCCGTCGATCAGTCCGATGACGATGATGACAGCGACGACGAAGTTGAAGAAAAGAAGGTAAAGGAGACGCCGGAAAAACCGGCGTCGACCGCTGGCGATCGGACCGATGACCCTGTCCGGATGTATTTGCGTGAAATGGGTACGGTCGAGCTTCTTTCTCGAGAAGGTGAAATTGCAATTGCGAAACGGATTGAGGCCGGGCGTGGCAAGCTGATCGGCGCAATTTGTGAAAGCCCGCTGACAATCCGTGCAATTCTGAACTGGCGCGAACTGATGCTCCAGGAAAAGCTGCTGCTTCGGGACGTTATCGATCTTGACGCCACCTATGGCGCCGGTGCCGCTGCGGAAAAGGCGCTTCAAGAAGGATTCAGTGAAGATAGCGAGGATGACGAACTTCCTGCCGCAGGCCTCAGTGAGGATGAGGATGAGGACGACGATTCCGACTCGGATTCTGATAAAAAGGGTGACGACGACTCTGACGATGAAGAGGGCGAAAAGGACAGTAGCCGCGACGACGACGATGACGATGACGCCGAAGATAATACGATGTCCCTCGCCGCGCTGGAAGAAACGCTGAAACCGGAGGTGTTCGAACGGTTCGATGAAATTGCGAAGACCTATAAGAAGCTGCATAAAATGCAGGAATTACGGCTGACCGCGGCGCTGGAAAATGACTCGGTCTCGAACGCCCAGGAAAAGAAGTATGAGAAGCTGAAGCTTGAACTGGTCAAGCTGATGGACGATGTACATCTGACGAACAACCGGATCGAGGCGCTGGTTGACCAGCTTTACGGTATCAACCGCCGCCTGATGAGCCTGGAAGGCAAGCTGCTTCGTCTGGCGGAGCGTCACAAGGTGTCTCGCGCAAGCTTCCTTGAAAATTATTTCGGTAACGAGCTGGATCCCGGCTGGGTTGACAAGATGGGAGTCATGAAGGCCAAGGGCTGGAAAGATTTCGTCGCTAACGAGAATGACGGTATCGGTGAAATCCGGACCGAGATTATCAAGATCAGTTCCGAATTCGGAATGCCGATGAATGAATTCCGTCGGATCGTCAGCACGGTGCAGCAAGGCGAGCGTGAAGCGAGCCGGGCGAAAAAGGAAATGGTTGAGGCGAACCTTCGGCTCGTAATCTCGATTGCTAAGAAATATACAAACCGTGGCCTGCAATTCCTTGATCTTATTCAGGAAGGCAATATCGGCCTGATGAAGGCCGTGGATAAGTTCGAGTATCGCCGGGGTTACAAATTCTCCACCTACGCCACCTGGTGGATCCGCCAGGCGATCACCCGTTCGATTGCGGATCAGGCGCGGACAATCCGTATTCCGGTGCATATGATTGAGACAATCAACAAACTGGTCCGTACGTCGCGCCAGATGCTTCATGAAATTGGCCGGGAACCGACACCGGAAGAACTGGCCGTCAAACTGGGTATGCCGCTTGACAAAGTACGCAAAGTCATGAAGATCGCGAAGGAGCCAATCAGTCTTGAAACACCGATCGGGGACGAGGAAGACAGCCATCTGGGGGACTTCATTCAGGACGAGAATGCGGTTCAGCCTCTGGATGCTGCCATCCAGTCGAACTTGCGCGAAACGACAACGCGGGTTCTGGCCTCGCTGACACCGCGGGAGGAGCGTGTGTTGCGTATGCGGTTCGGCATCGGCATGAATACGGATCATACGCTGGAGGAAGTGGGTCAGCAATTCTCGGTCACCCGAGAACGTATCCGTCAGATAGAGGCCAAAGCACTCCGTAAGCTCAAGCATCCAAGCCGTTCGCGCAAGCTGAGAAGTTTCCTCGACACCTGAACAGCACTATAACTCAATGGAGCAAAAAATTAGCGTCAATTTTAATTCGCCAATTGCGTCACATTGCCGAACAGTCTAAATAGTCACGGATAAAAACTATTCACGTCAGTTTGTTATGGCGGAACATAATTCGGGCCTGTAGCTCAGCTGGTTAGAGCCGTCCGCTCATAACGGACTGGTCGTAGGTTCAAGTCCTACCGGGCCCACCACTAACGCCTTGTTATTACAGGGTTTTTAGAGATATGATGCAGTTGAATTGCTGCGAAACGACGACCAGTTTATGTCTCTAAAACCCCTGTGATAGCAAATTTTCCTGAATTTTCGATATATTTGGAGAACTGGCAGAGACTCGATTGGAGTCTCTGATTTATATAATGAATTCATAGGGTTACAGGCAGCCTGGTTGCGAGTTCATGTGTTGTGCGCCCCACCACTCGATCTGAGGCGAACCTGGATCCAGTCCAGGTTCGCCCCTGAAGCCCGCAGTTCCGGGGCCTTTGGCGATATCCGGTCCGAACAGAGACGCTCACATGAGAGCATATAAGCCGCAATCCGGTATTCGTCTCTGTCGCCCTGTTTCAGCGTCCAGTCCATGGATATCTTTGTAAGATTAAACGGGGTAGCCGAGCCGCTTTTTCTGCACTTGCCAGTCAGTTGGCAGCGGATTTATTCTCTTCAGCCCCATGACAGTCAATCCTTCAGGCTGACGCCCGGCCAGAATGTCTTCGATAATTTCCGGCGCCAGGAAGGCAAGCGGAAGTATCCGTGTTATTTCCGTATCAAAGACCTTTTCGCGCTCGGCGATTTCCTTGACCGATTTGACCTCTCCGGACGCCAGCTGATCAAACCAGTATCGACCCGATGCAATCAGACGACAGAGATCCGGGTCCGGTTGACGCGCTCTCGTATTTCCAGCAATGATCAACTTCGCCTCGACACCTCTGCGCTGCAACTTGATGGCAATTTTCAGGGTAATGGTTTCTTCTCTCCCGTCGTGATCCGCTGCCCGCTTTACGTCCAGCAATCTGACCAATGCATTCCGGCTCAGATCAATGGTGATGGAACCGTGGGAAAGAGAAACCCGATGGATAAGCGCTTGTATAATATGTCGCTGAGAGTCCATATCGCTTCCCGCCATCTTGGCGGCCAGTGCAACGGCCTGTTCATTTATCGATTGCAACTCAAACAGACTATGATTTTTTAGTTCAAAGACATCTATCAATCGACTCTGATCCCGGAGTAATTCCTGAACAGGGTTAAGGACAGCAGCTTCAAGAATATGCGCTGGCAACCGCCATCCTCCAGCATCGGGCTGCTCATATTGAGCCAGCCTCTTCGAGATATAATAGCGATAGCGCTTGCCGTCCTTGCTGGCCTGGGCCTGATAGAGCGGTTCTCCGTCTTCATCGAACACCAGCCCCGTCAATAAAAACGGTGCCTTCACATTTGTCGGAGAAGATCGCTCTTTGCTGTTGCCCCTCATAATCTGCTGAACCTGATCCCAGGTCTCCTGATCGATGATGGCCTCATGCAGCCCTGGCCAGGTTTCTCCCTTGTGGGGGATCAATCCAATATACAGCGGATTGGAAAGTAACCGGTACAGATTGCCGCGCAAGAGGGGCTTGCCGCCCGTCACAGATCCATCCTTTCGGATCTGCTGTTTGGTGGTTATACCTTGACGATCTGCTTCTGCTTTTAAAAGCCGGACCGTTTTGAACTTGATATAAAGGTCAAACAACTGTCGGACAGTGTCAGCTTCCTCGTGGTTGATCACCAGCTTTCGATCAGCGACATCGTAACCCAGTGGCATGTTGCCGCCCATCCAGATGCCTTTCTTCTTGGAGGCCGCAATCTTGTCCCGAATCCTCTCCGCCGTGACTTCCCGCTCAAACTGGGCAAAGGAGAGAAGGACATTCAAGGTCAGACGCCCCATGGACGAGGTGGTATTGAACGCCTGCGTCACCGAGACAAAGGAGACGTCCTGAGTATCCAGCGTCTCGATGATCTTGGAGAAGTCAGCGAGCGATCTTGTCAGGCGGTCGACCTTGTAGACAACGATGATATCCACCTCATGTCGCTCAACGGCCGCCAGCAGCTCCTTGAGGGCAGGGCGGTCCATGGTCCCGCCGGAGTAGCCGCCATCATCAAAGGCGGTTCGCACCAGCTTCCAGCCCCCCTGTCGCTGGCTCTTGATATAGGCCTCGCAGGCTTCCCTCTGGGCGTGCAGGGAGTTAAAATCCTGCTCCAGTCCATCCTCGGTCGATTTACGGGTATAGATGGCGCAACGCTTCATATCGATGCCTCACACCCCGAAGAACCGCGGTCCCGACCAGCGGGCCCCGGTGATGGTCCGGGCAATGGCTGATAACGACCGATAGGTTTTTCCGTTATAGACATAGCCGTTCTCATCGATGTCGACCATATGGGTCTTTCCCCGCCATTCCCGAACGAGCCGGCTGCCGGTCCCCGGCTTGTGAGCCACCGGTGACCTTGTATCGGTGGTCGTCGTTCCGGACGGTACCGGCACATATCGCCCAAGCTGGCGCAGGGTTGATTTCCGGAGCCCTCCATAGTCTTTTGCCTGCCTGTTATAATGACAGGCATAGACAAGAAGCCGGGTGCTCAGCCCCCTGGGCGGTGGCCCGCCATACGCCTTGATCCAGGCGTCAATCAGGTCGCCCCGGGAAGGCTGGCATTCAGAGGAGATATTTGCCATACCGTCATCCCTCAACCGCTTTATAAAAGGTCTTTCCGGAAGCAGTCCGGGTGAGGTCAATCCGGATTCCTTTCTTTCGCAAGCCCGACAGCGCGGCGCGGATGCTGTGGGCCTGCCATCCGGTTGCCTTCTGCAGGTCCTGCATGCGGGCTCCGTTTGAACGTTTGAGAAGCTTCAGGATAATATCCGGCTTTTTAGGGGAGGGTTTTACCGCCGTCCGTGTGCGGGAAGGGGATGCCTGTTTAACGGCTGCTTTGGCGGGCCCTGTTCGCGATGGCGGCGCTCCTGCCGCGGTGTCTGTGATCGTCCCTGATTGCGGGTTTACTTCTGCTACTGTCATATCGACCTCCGTGGTTTCGCCCCTGGCGGTGCGCCGGGGCTTGCACCGGGGCGAGCCCGGCACCTGAGGGAAGGGGGTGGGCCGGGCTGGCGGAGGGAGGTATTCAGGCACCCTGTCTCGCCGTCACAGTACCGCTTCGTTGCCGGCGGAAGTCCAGTCCTTTCTGCATTGATTAATTGTCCGGCGGCCCGTTCACGCCGCCTTCTTGATCAGCCAGTCGACAAGCCCTGATTTAAGCGCCTGATCGGCGAGTATGGCGGCACCCATCAGAAGGATGCCGCTGTCCCGGACATCAAGCTTCTGCGACGCGGAATGATAGACATAGAAGTATTTGTCCGCCGCCAGCGCCCTGAACCGCTCGATATAGTCGTCGAGCTGGGCCTGGCTGGTGGCGGACTTGACCTGGATGATCGCCCGCTCCCCGGTGGTCGGCAGCAGCAGCTCCAGATCGAGGGTCTTTTGCGTGCCGCCAAGCGAGCTGATGCGCTGCCAGCCGCTGCGGCTGAACAGAAGCTCGGTAAAGAGCTCGAAGTCCTGCCAGGTGAGCAGCCGGATGATCTCCTCCGTTGCCGCCAGCAACTGCTTGCGCGCGCCTTGCGCCGCCGTGATCTCCGGCAGGTCCTCATCCCGCAGCTTGCGGAGCAAATAGTTGAGCTGACCGGTGTCGAGGGAACAGATGGTGCCCTGATAAGCAGCAACCTTTGTGAGATTGCCGCTGAGTTCCGCGATCAGCAGCGGTGTGCCGGCGAAGGAGACCTTGTTCCAGCCGGATGTCGTGCGGCGAAAGCGGCTTCCCTGCGGGAATGTCTCCGGATCACTACCGAGATATTCAACTTCAGGGACAAGCTCCGCCCACCAGAGCGATCCGTCGGAGACGGTAATCCAGAGGACATCGGGGTCGGGATCATAAAAACCTAGCAGCTGACTGGCATGCCCGGTTGCGGTCCCGGCGGTTTTACCGAGGTCGAGATAAATTTCTCTGATGGCCTCCCTGTCACCGGCCAGCGCCATTTCGTGCGGGACGTCATAATAGGCAACGGGGGCAATCCCGTCTTCCAGGCAGCGCTGTTCCCATCCGCCCCGCTCACCGAGCTTGATATAGCGTGCCTTTGTAAATGTTTTCCGTGTCATCGCTTCGACCTCCGTGATTTGCCGCGGCGGAGCGCCGGGGCCTGCACTGAGGGAAGCCCGGCACCGTCGGGAGAAGGAGATGCCGGGCTGTGGGCGGAAGTGTCTGTGTGCCCTGTATCGCGACGACAGTACCGCTCCGTTGACGTACGAAGTCCAGTCATTTCTGTGAGAAAAAATCATCGGGGGCTTGATCACGCCGCCTCCCGGCCAGAAAGGCTGAAGGGCGGGGCATCATTCCGGCTGATACAAGCCGCTATGTGCAGGGTTCTCAAGCCCCGGCAGGCAAAGTGCTGCCTGCGATCCGGACGTTAGCTTGCCTGCCCGCGGAGTTCAAGCGGATCAGGCAATGAAGCACCGTGCTTTTGCAGATCAGGCCTGGACTGTGGCATTGTTGTTAGTCGTCGTCCCGATCTTCATCGTCGTCATCAATATCATCGACGCCCGGCGGCGGCTTGCGGGTCTTGTTCTTCTCAATTTGCTGCTTTTCCCATTCTTCC
>JBBDJF010000095.1:0-15106 GCA_040880045.1 Sneathiella sp. | reverse complement strand
CGCCACGAGTGTCTCGGGCGTTCTTGCTCATTGGCGCCGCGGTAATGTCGATTTCAAGATGGGCACGGTCATGCTTGTCGGGGGTATCGTCGGAACGCTGATCGGCACATGGATCTTTACGTTGCTGAAATCGATCGGCCAGCTCGACCTGATGATTTCACTGTCCTATGTGATCTTTCTGGGGACAATCGGCGTGTTGATGTTCATCGAAAGCGCCGGGGCCCTCATCAATACCCGAAGAGGCTCCGTCCGACGCAAGAAACTGCATCAGCATTACTGGATACATGGACTGCCGTTTAAGATGCGGTTTCGCAAATCCAAGCTCTATATCAGTGCGTTGATGCCGCTCGGGCTTGGGGCACTTGTCGGTATCCTCTCAAGTATTATGGGCGTTGGAGGCGGATTTGTTATTGTTCCCGCCATGATCTATCTCCTTGGGATGCCCACTTCAGTTGTGATCGGCACATCTCTGTTCCAGATTATTTTCGTGACCATGAATGTGACGCTTCTGCATTCCATGGCGACGCAGACGGTCGACATCATGCTCGCGATCCTGCTGATGAGCAGTTCGGTTGTTGGCGCCCAGATCGGAACCCGGATGGGAACCAAGCTCCGCGGCGAACAGCTCCGGATTCTGCTCGCTCTCATTGTTCTGATTGTCTGCATCAAGCTGGCTTTCGACCTGGTAATTACACCGGACGATCTCTACTCCATCGTTAACGGAGGGAAATAGATGATTGTGACGTTTGCCTTCCGTAATTTCGTATTATCCCTCACGGCTTTCTGTGCAGCCTGCATAATATCGATTGTGCCGGTACGGGCTCAATCATCGCTGGTAACAGATATTTCATCGCACCTGATCTCCGTTACCTCTGATTTCACAGGAACGGAGCTGCTTCTGTTCGGCGCCATCCAGTATGAAGATAATGGTATAGGACAAGGTCAGGGCGATGTTCTGGTCGTTGTACGGGGACCTGAAAAAGATGTCGTTGTCCGGCGTAAGGAGCGGGTGGCAGGGATCTGGATAAATACTGATGCGGTGGAGTTTTCACGGGTTCCAAGCTTTTACGCCCTTGCAAGCAATCGGCCCGTTGAGGAAATTGCACCACCGGATGTGCTGAGCCGACTGCGCCTGGGCCCCTCCCGATTGCGGTTTCGTGCAAATGAGCCCGCCAATGTCAGTCTGCCATTTGAAGAAGCCATTGTCCGTCAGAAATCCCGTGAAGATCTTTATTCAGATCAAACAGCCGCCGTCTATTTTCTGGGCGATACATTGTTCCGGACAACGATCGCCATCCCCGCCAATGTCCCCGTTGGTGATTACATCGCGGAATTCTATCTTTTCAAGGACGGTGAGCTTATGAGCGCGCAATCCTCCCCCCTCTTTATCAAGAAGTCAGGCCTTGGCCGGACAATTTTCGATTTTGCCTATGATTATCCGGCACTGTACGGTTTCGCCGCGATCATCGTCGCGCTGTTTGCCGGTTGGCTGGCGTCGGTAATTTACCGAAAAGATTGATCTTGAACGATAAAAGGGCATTTAACTTTAACGTCGGGTGGGCTAACATGATAAGAATGGGCGACCGTCCCTCACTTTCCCGGCAAAAATAAAAAGAACGGAGCGGGGTACTTGACCCAACCCACAAAAACAGAGTTTGTTCCGGTCGCAATTGGTGTCCTTGTCCTGTGTTTTCTTATGGGCGCGGTCGGCAAGTTTGCCTTTGAGAATTTTCCCAATCTTGTGTCCCCTCTTGGCAACGACTTCGATTGGACGCGCGGGACAATTGCATCAATTTATTCCGGCGGCGGACTGATTACCGGCCTGACAGGCCCCGTTGTCGGTATCCTTTTTGATCGACTGGGACCGCGAAATGTTTACGGGTTGGGCATTATCTCTGCGGGAATTGGGTTGCTCCTGGCGAGTTTCGCGACCAACATCTGGCATTTTTATTTCAGCATCAGCCTTCTCATCGGCTTTTCCGCTTCCTGCTGCGGCAATGTCCCGAACGCCGCCCTTGCGAGCCGTTGGTTCAGAGTCCAGATTCCACTTGCCCTGGCCATTATCTATTCGTCAATGGGGGCGGGAACATTGATTGGCCTTTCGCTTTCGCAAATATTCATTGAGAGCTACGGCTGGCGACAGGCGGAACTTTTGCTGGGCTTTTGTGTGCTCGGAGTTTTCATCTTTATCCTCTTTCTGCCATGGCGCGCTATTGCCGCCGGTAGCAAGGAACTTACCCGTCCGCAGACAACAGATATAGAGGGCCCCGAGGTTGACTGGACTATATCCAAGGCAATCCGCACAGCATCTTTTTGGGGCCTGGCGTCGGTGTTCTTTTTCACCGGAAACGGAATGTTTTCCATAGTTATCCAGGCCGTTACCTACCTGATTGAAGTTGGCTTTTCCCCAATCGAAGCGTCGGTGAATTTTGGCCTGACCGGCCTTCTCATTCCGGTCGGGATGCTGGGGGCGGGCTATCTTGCCCTCAAGATCGGCCTTTTCAAGACGGCCATGCTCAGCTACGTCATCACCATTTCGGCCGTCATTTTTATCTGGCTGCTGGACAGGTCCGACCACGTCCTGCCCCTGTACGGATTTATCATTTGTTTCGGGCTTTCCATGGGATCCCGCGGTCCGATGATTGGCTCCATCGCTTCGCGCCTCTTTCGGGGTCGGAGTTTCGGCGCCATTTACGGCAGCATCTCGGTCGGCGGTGGCCTCGGTATGGCGAGCGGGTCATTTTTCTCCGGTCTGCTGTATGACCTGACCGGCAGCTATGATGTGATTTTTTCCTTTTCAATTATTTGCCTTGTGATCGGCGCAACCCCATTTTTCCTTGTACCGGGGATACGATCACAAACATAATGAGGCCGGACGGAACAGAAGGAACAAGAACATGCCCGTCAATTTTGACAATGTTTCAATAGACGATTTTGCCAAGGCGATCCCGGATGGTGCCAAAGTTGCCATTCCTGCCGATTATGCAGGAGTCTCCATGGTGGCAACCCGCGCCCTTATCCGCCGCGGCGCGCGAAACCTGCATATTGTCGGCGTCCCGACCAGCGGGTTGCAGGCCGAGCTCCTGATCGGGGCCGGATGTGTTGAAACGCTGGAAAGCTCCGCGCTTACCTTGGGGGAGTATGGCCCCGCCCCGCGCTTCACCAAAGCCGTGCGTGAAGGAACGATCCGCTTGATTGACGCCACCTGCCCGGCGATCCATGCGGGACTGCAAGCATCCCAAAAAGGCATCCCCTTTATGCCGCTTCGGGGGATATTGGGAAGCGATGTGCTTGAAAATCACCCGGACTGGAAAGTGATCCAGAACCCGTTTTCGAAAAACGAGGACCCGATAGTCGCCATCCCTGCCATTCAGCCGGATATCGCGCTGTTTCATGCTCCCCTCGCCGATCGGGAGGGAAATATCTGGCTCGGCCGCAAGCGTGAACTGGTGAATATGTCCCATGCCTCCAAAATGGCGTTCGTCACTGTTGACGAGATTAGCGAGACAAGCCTGTTCGAAACCGAGGAAATGGCCGCCGGTGTCCTGCCTGCGCTGTATGTCGGACGGATTTGCCGCTCGCCGAGCGGAAGCTGGCCGCTTCCCTTCTGGAATGGAGCGAAAGTCGACGATGAACATATGCGGGAGTATATGAAAATGGCTGCGAGCGATGCAGGTTTTACCGAGTATCTGGATCGTTATATCTATGGCGAAAGCGCGATGGCATGACGGTTGCGGATGAAAAGAAAGCGTTAATCTGCCTGATTGCCGGCCTCCTGCGCGATTGCAATCATGCCGCCGTAGGTGCCGCCTCCCCCATTCCCGGAGCCGCGGCGCTGCTCGCCAAGGCGGCATGGGGATCACCGCGTCATGTGAATATTCTGGGTTCAGTCACGAATAATTTTTTCACCGGGGGCGGCGGAGAATTGTTCGACTGCGCCGCGCAAGGGCGGATCGATGCCTTTTTCCTGGGAGGCGGGCAGATAGACGGCGAGGCCAATATCAATCTGATGGGCCGTGGTTCTTATCCGACTTCAACGCCAAGATGGCCAGGGACATTTGGATCCGCCTATCTCTATTTCCTGATCCCGAAAGTTATTCTCTTTCGGGAGGAACATACCCGGCGGACATTGGTTGAAAAGGTTGATTTTATCAGCGCGCCCGGTGTGTCGGAGGAGAAAATCTATCGCAAGGGAGGGCCATTCGGCCTGATCACCAGCAAGGCGTTTTTCAGATTTAACCGGGAAGCCAAGCGGTTTTCCCTTTTATCCATCCATCCGAACAGTTCACTGGAAGATATTCTTGATAATACGGGATTTTCCTTTGACTATACGGAGACCCCGCCCGTAACAGCGCCCCCTGATCCGGCGTTGCTGAAACTGCTGGACACGGAGGTCAGCCGGAAGGTCGCCGAAGTTTACCCGAATTTCGCCGATTCCATATTTCCAGTGACTTCCGAAACCTGAGCAGTAAAATAACCTCTAACAAAGATATTAATAAAAAGAATTAAGGACTGACATGTCGAATAAAGGCGCCCTATCGGGCTTGAAAGTAATTGATCTCTCCCGCGTACTGGGCGGCCCCTTTTGTACCCAGATGCTGGGAGATCACGGGGCGGAGGTCATCAAGATCGAACCTCCGCAAGGCGACGAGACGAGAGGCTGGGGCCCACCCTATAACAAGGAAGGGATAGCCGCCTATTTCTCGGGTACAAACCGGAACAAGCGCTCGATCGCCCTCGATATCCGCTCGGAAGACGGAAAGAAAATCCTCCTCAAACTGCTGGAAGAGGCGGATGTCCTGATAGAGAATTTCAAGACGGGCAGCCTTGAAAAATGGGGGCTTGGCTATGAGGAAGTTTTATCGAAGAAATTCCCGCGCCTGATTCATTGCCGCGTAACCGGCTTTGGCGCGGATGGCCCGTTTGGAGGGTACCCCGGATATGACGCCGTTATCCAGGCATGGGCGGGCCTTATCAGCGTGAACGGATCGCCGGAGTCCGGCCAGATTCGTATCGGGATACCGCTGGTCGACCTCGGGACCGGCATGAATGCGACGATCGGCATCCTCATGGCCGTGAATGAAAGGCATGTTTCCGGAAAAGGGCAATCGGTCGAGGCGTCTCTTTATGACACGGGCATACAGCTTCAGCATCCCCATGCCCCCAATTACCTGATGTCCGGCAATGCGCCTAAACTGACGGGAAATTCCCATCCCAATATCGCGCCCTATGATCTTTATCCGACGCGGACGACCCCGGTATTCCTCGGGGTGGGTAATCATGGACAGTTCACGAAGCTCTGCGCGTCGCTCGGCGAACCAGAACTTGCGAATGACCCGCGATTTGCCGATAACTCGCTTCGGGTGGCCAATCGCACAGCTCTGAACGATGCGCTTATCAAGCTCTTTGCCGACAAGGACGGCGTTGACGTCGCAACACAGCTTCTTGCCGCCGGCGTGCCCGCAGGGGCCGCCATGTCCGCGCCTGAGGCACTCAACCATCCGCATACCCGTCATCGCGACATGGTTGTCGAGATGGATGGATACTCTGGCACGGGCGTTGCCGTGAAGCTGAGCCGCACACCCGGATCGGCAAAATCCGCCCCTCCGGCCTTCGGGGCGCAGGGCAGACAAATCCTAAAGGAACATGGCTTTGATGAGAGCGAGGTTGAAGACTTTATTCGTGACGGCGTCATGTGGGAGCAACCCAAATAACGGCTTGATCAGACCAAAACGCCAAATCAGGGCTTGAAGTCATCCGATACCCATCTGATAGTATGGGCCAAGGAATTGCGGCCAACCCCGCCGCCTCAATAAAAAGTGGAACTAATATAATGGTCAAATTCGGTGTAAATCAGTCGGTTGAACGCAAGGAAGATTTTCGTCTCATCACCGGATCGGGCGAATATACAGACGATATCACATTGGAGGGACAGCTTTACGGGTATATGCTACGATCCCCCGTTGCCCATGCAAAAATCCTGTCGATTGACGTTGACGACGCCCGGGCGGCTCCCGGCGTGGTCGATATTATCCTCGGCGCGGAGCTGGAGGCTGACACGGCGAACCAGCTTCCCTGCATGATCCCTCTCAAGAACCGCGACGGCAGTGATCGCCCTGATCCCGGCCACCCTGTTCTCGCAACGGACAAAGTCTGTTATGCGGGCGACAATATCGCCTATATCGTTGCCAACAGCCTCGCGGAAGCAAAAAATGCCGCTGAACTGATTATGTTCGATTTCGAAGAGCTGGATGTTGTTGTCGATACAAAATCCGCGAATGCAGATGGGCAGCCTCTGGTTCATGATAGCGTCCCGAACAATGTGGCGTTCGATTGGGCACAGGGCGACGAGCAGAATATCAAGGATGTTCTTTCCAAGGCAGCCCATGTCACGGAGATCGAACTGATCAACAACCGGGTTGTCGTCAACTCGATGGAGCCTCGCGGCCTGATCGCAGACTGGGACGCGGACGAAGAAAAAATGACGATACGCATGGGGACGCAGGGCGGATGGGTGCTCCGTTCCTTGCTCGCCAATTCAATATTGCATGTCCCGGAAGAGAAAGTTCGTGTCATCACGCCAGATGTGGGCGGCGCCTTCGGCATGAAGCTCTTCTTCTATTCTGAATGTGCGGTAACGGTCTGGGCGTCCCGCAAGCTTGGGCGACCAATCAAATGGATGGGTGAGAGAAGCGACGCATTCCTTTCCGACACACAGGGGCGCGACCATGTCACGCGCGCCAAGCTCGCCTTTGATGCCGATCAGAAGGTCACCGGGATGATGGTGGAAACAAATGCCAACCTCGGCGCATATTTCTCCACTTTTGGCCCGTTGATCCCGACCATGGCCGCGGTGAAGGTGATGCCGGGCGTCTATGACATTCCAGATTTTTACTACCATTGCACCGGTGTTTTCACCAATACCGTGCCGGTCGATGCCTATCGCGGCGCCGGACGACCGGAAGCGATCTATATTATTGAACGGTTGATGGACAAGGCCGCGCGGGAGTTCGGCATCGGACAGGATGAAATCCGTCGCAAGAACTTTATCCCCGTCGCCGCCATTCCCTACAAGACGGCCACCGGCTGCGTCTATGACAGCGGAGAGTTTGAGCGGATCATGGATCATGCCCTTCAAACTTCCGGCTGGGCTGATTTCCCGGCGCGCAAGGCAAAATCGGCGGAGGATGGCAAGCGCCGTGGTATCGGCATGTGCTATTTCATCGAGGCGACCGCAGGCAACCCGACGGAAAATGCGACCATCCGCTTCGAAGACGACAATCGTGTCACACTCGCGGTCGGAACCCAGTCCTCCGGTCAGGGCCATTCAACGGCTTATGCCCAGATCGTCGCCGAACGGCTTGGCGTCCCGTTCGAGAATGTCGACGTAATTCAGGGCGACACGGACAAGATCAAGACTGGCGGCGGCACCGGTGGTTCCCGCTCCCTGACAACGCAAGGGCCTGCCATTCATGCTGCAAGTGATGCAGTGATCAACAAGGGCAAGGAGCTCGCCGGTCATTTTCTGGAGGCCGCAGCGGTGGATATAGAATTCTCGGCGGAGGACGGGGAATTCGCAATCGCCGGCACCGATCGCAAGATTGGCATACTTGAGCTTGCCCATCGCGCCCGCGGGCTTGGTCAGCTGCCGGAGAACCTTGCGGAAGGGCTCGATTCCGAAGCGAGCTTCACGGTTGAGGCCTTCACTTACCCCAACGGCTGCCATATCGCAGAAGTCGAGATTGACGAGCTGACAGGCGCGACCGATGTCGTTCGCTATGTCATCGTCGATGACTTCGGAACCATTGTGAACCCTGCACTGGTCCGTAACCAGGTGATCGGCGGCGTTGGCCAGGGCATTGGCCAGGCACTCACGGAGCATACTGTTTACAGTGATGACGGACAGCTGCTGACCGGCTCCTTCATGGATTACGGAATGCCGCGCGCCGATCATATCCCTGTCGACCTTCTCTATGAGACAATTGAGGTTCCCTGCACCATGAACCCGATGGGCGTGAAAGGTTGTGGCGAGGCGGGCTGTATTGCGGCGCCACCCGCCGTGATCAACGGAATTATTGACGCCCTCCAGGACATTGGGGTCCGGCATATCGACATGCCCGCAACCCCCCAGAAAGTCTGGGACGCCATTCAGAAGGCAAGCTAGAAACGCAAGGTTTTGACCAGAATCTTCATAGATGCAGATGCCTGCCCGGTAAAAGACGAGGTGTACCGCGTTGCCGGGCGGCACAGGCTTGTAACTTATGTGGTCAGCAACAGCTGGATGCGCATTCCGCAGAGTCTTCTCATTGAGCAGATCGTCGTCGATGACGGTTTCGACGCCGCCGACAACTGGATAGCCGATAATGTTGCGGCGGGTGATGTCGTCATCACCTCCGACATCCCGCTCGCGGACCGGGCCCTGCAGAAATCCGCGACGGTACTTGGCCCCACTGGCAAACCTTTTACCCAGCAGGCCATTGGCATGGCGCTCGCCATGCGAGACCTGAACAGTCACCTTCGACAGACAGGCGAAATTTCGGGTTATAACGCCGCCTTCAGCAAAAAGGATCGCAGTCAGTTCCTGAATGTGCTCGAAAACACGCTGCAAAAGCTACGGAAGGGATAAAGCGCAGTTTTCTCCCGGTAGCCTCAACAAAAAATAAATGAACGGGAAAATGGCGCACCGGGGAAGATTCGAACTCCCGACCCCTAGATTCGTAGTCTAGTGCTCTATCCAGCTGAGCTACCGGTGCTTATCGGTCAACCTTGTCCGTTGACATGGGGCGTTTATGGCAACTGCCACCCGCCTGAGGATCGGGAAATTAATCAAAAGGGGGGGGCATTGCAAGCGATTAAACCAGAATTCTGCAAAAAGTTGTTTCGAAATCGGTTCTTGTCGCCACGCTTTTCATTAGATACTATCTTGCACTGTTTTCCGGTTACAAAAACCGCTCGGCATGGTAAAGCGTTTTCGTCTCCCGTTGCCGGGTTCTTGCGCGCACAGAAATAAAGAGTGTTGTACAATCATGGTATTCAACCTTACCCGCCCCATCGCATTAAGCGCCGTATTATTCGTCGCAAGCTGCTCTTTCGTAGATGAAACGTTGCTACCTCCCCTGACCGGAGACCCGGCACCCGCAAATGCGGAAAAGACCGAATTGTCCGCGGAGGATAAAGCCGCGATGGGGGCCGATCTGACAGCGACACAACCCACTGCTCCGACCTCGTCGCCAGCGGCCTCTGCCCCTGCTGGCCGGTTTACCCTGCCTGAAGTCGCGTCCGCACCCAGCACAGGAACCGTGGTTGGTCAGTGGGTTGAGACGTTGCGGGAGAATTTGCGGGCGCTGCAGGCGCGTGTAAATCAGAACAGCACGCAGTTTGAAGAACTGGAAGCCTCAACCACCGAGACATCACAACGCTACCACGGCACCATGGCTGCCATTAACGCGCGCCTTCAGATCGGTACGACCAAAGGCAACCCCATCCTGATCAGTCAGTGGAACGAGGCGCAAGACGATCTGGAAGAGATCGCAGCCGATGTCTCCCGGATGAACAACCTTGCCAATACGGTTGCGGGGGATGCGGGTGAAGTTGGATTTCTGCTCGAATCAGTGCAATCTGCGTTTGAGCTGAGTGGCGCTATCGAGGAAGATCATCGGCAACTGACCGTTCTTGAGGATGAGACCAGCCGAACCTCAGTGCTGACCAACCGGCTGCTGACACAGCTAACCAATGATATCAACCGCCAGACGGCCTATGTCGGAACGGAGCGGATGAACCTCACCAATACGTCGATTGCGATCAAGAACGGTGGGTTCCTTGGCACGAGTGCGGGTACGCGCAATTACCTGGAAACGGCAAAGGCCGATACGGCAAGCAGCGAGCGTCAGGCCCTCGTCATCATTCGTTTTGATCGGGAAGATGTCGCCTATGAGCAGGCGCTGTATGATGCCGTCAGCCGCGCCATGCAGGAACGCCCGCAATCGAATTTTGATGTCGTCTCCATTGCACCGCTGCGAGGAAACCTTGCCAATAATCAGGCCGCATCAGTACGGAATGCAGATCGGGTTCTGCGCTCCCTCACCGATATGGGTCTGCCCGCATCACGGGTTAATCTATCCAGTGCGTCAAACGCAAACGTCACCTCTAGTGAGGTCCATGTTTACGTCCGGTAAACCGCGCCTGAAATAATGGTATAAGAAAAGCGACGGTTTTATCCGTCGCTTTTTATTTGATAATCCCGCAGAATCGGCAATCGCAATTCCTATCCGAAGATCATGCCTTCGACATTCTCCACGAAGAAAGCAACACCGATACCGGCGGCAACTGCCCCGGCTATCCGTGGCTTCGCTGCGGCGGCTTCCGTTGCACGCCATACCTTTTCAACAACCAGACCCGCCCCAATGGCTATCAGATACTGAATAATCGCAAAGCCGACCAGATAGGAAACGAGCGGTGTCGTTTCAGCCCCGATAATGGCTTCGCCATAGGCGCCACCATGAAAAACACCGGCAATGGCAAAAATTGCCAGATAGACCCCGGCAGGAATTTTCCGGCCCGACATCACCAGTGCGCCCAGTAAAATTACGGATCCGGTGATGACCAGCTCTGCATACGGCAACACAGTACCGTTTGCGATCAACAAGCATCCAGCCAATGTTCCGCCAACGAAAACAAGGGGTGCCGCGTATTTTCGTGTCAGGAAAACGGCCGCCAGGCCCACCAGAACGATAAAGGCAAGATGGTCAATCCCGATTATCGGATGACCAAAGCCCGAAAGCAGACCGTCCATGAAAGTATTTGGGGTGGCACCGCCCATGGGATGATGGGCCAAGGCAATATTTGGCACGGCAGCCGCCGCAAGCCCTGTCATAACCGCTATTATATTTCGCATTCTACTCTCCTGTGTTCGTCTCACCCGACGAATTGATTTCATTTTCTTCAGCGGCAGGTCTCCTGGCTCGCGCTATAACGGTGTTTTCTGCCTTCCCAGATCATTCCAGTGGCCTTGTTGAAAACCCCTCGACGCTTACAGTTGCGGGGGCAGCTATAGATTTGAGCATTATCTTGCCCGCACTATATTCCCTTTTGGTCCACCCACGACAATGAATGGAACCGCCTTACGGGAACTTTATCAAGTGCACCCCCCCATGACCAGCAGCAATTAATCAGATTCACATTTTCGTCTATACGGGTAATTCGGTTTTTCGGCAGACGGGAGGCGCACTTCAAACTCAGCCGGCACGCGATAACATCATTCTTTATTAAAATAATTCTAAATATTACTTGCAAACAATATGAGGGGGATTATATGAAGGTAGTCATCAGAATTACAGAAATATTGGAGTTGATAGAGATGAAAAATATGGAAGGCCAGAAAGTCCCAAACGTCACCTTTAAAACCCGTGTTGGCGACAGCTGGCAGGACGTTACAACGGATGAGCTGTTCAAGGGCCAGAAGGTCGCTTTATTCGCTCTACCGGGGGCATTCACACCGACTTGCTCGTCGTCTCACCTGCCTCGCTATAACGAGCTTGCACCGACGCTAGAAAAATACGGCGTTGATCGTGTCATTTGTCTTTCGGTCAATGATACCTTTGTCATGAACGAATGGAAAAAGGACCAGAAAGCAGAGAACATTACCTTTATCCCGGACGGATGCGGTACCTTTTCCGAAGGTATGGGCATGCTCGTAGACAAGGAAGATCTCGGCTTTGGCAAGCGGTCTTGGCGTTATTCCATGCTGGTAGATGACGGCGTGGTCAAGAAAATGTTTATCGAGCCGGAAGTCGAAGGCGATCCATTTGAAGTTTCCGACGCGGATACAATGCTTGAGTATCTTGATCCGAAAGCGAAAAAGCCTCAGGCGATCACGGTCTTCACAAAACCGGGTTGCGGGCACTGCGCAAGAGCAAAATCAGCACTTGAGAAAGCAGGCCTCGGCTATGAGGAAATTGTCCTTGGAACAGATGCAACAATGCGTTCCCTGCGGGCGGTCTCCGGCGCCCTGACGACACCGCAGATCTTTGTCGATGGAGAGAAGATCGGTGGCGCAGACGAACTCGAAGCCTATCTTGGCTCGGCCCAGTCCGCCGCAGCCTGATTAAACCATTCCCGCGAAGAAGGTTTTTTGCTTGCCTTCTTCAAAAAGAAACCCGCTGGTGAGAACCAGCGGGTTTTGCTTTTCGCGACATGTAGCGAAGGGATTAATTACTCCAGGACATCCGTGCGACATCGGTCGCAAAGAGCGGCAGGTCCTGCCAGACTCCGTTCAGCCCCTTGCGGACAACATAGATCCGCGGGAACTGGAAAAGATATCCATTGACGGCATCTTCGGCGAGAATCTTTTGCGCAGTCTGCAGAAGTTCCGTCCGCTCTGCTGGCGTTGCCGCAGACTCAGCCGCCGCAACAACCTCATTGAATTTCGGGTTATTATAGTTGAAGTAATACCCTTCACGGGCATATATGCCAATGTCCATGGGTTCAACATGGGCCACGATCGAGAGATCGTAGTTTTTCTTCTTGTAAACCTCATCCAGCCATTTCGGCCAATCGACATTCTCGATCTTGATCTTGAAGCCTGCCTTTTCAAGCTGGGAGGCAACAATCTGGCCGCCCTGCCGCGCATAGTTGTCCACCGGCGGCAGCTTCAGTGAAAGCTCCAGCCCATCCGGATAGCCCGCTTCCGCCAGCAACTTTTTCGAGAGTTCCGGATCATAAGGGTAGGTATTTGTCAGATCGACGTAATCCGGATGATGGGGTGCAAAATGCGATCCAATTGGCGTACCATAGCCGAACATGGCGCCATCGATAATTTCCTGCCGGTTGATCGCATGGGCAATCGCCTGACGTACTTTCAGTTTTGAAAGAGCTTCGTTGGCATTATTCGTACTCAGGACGACTTCACCGTTGGTATTGCCGACAACCACATCGAAATCCTGCTTCAGTGAATCACTGGAGAGAAGTTCCGTCGGGATATCCGTTGCATCGACATCACCGGACAGCAGGGCCGCAAGGCGCGCCGTACCATCCCCAATGAACCGGATGGTGACATTTTTAATTGCGACATTGTCCTTGTCACGATAGGTGTCCGCGGCAGAAAGTTTTATACTATCGCCCTTTGTCCAGCTATCGAGTTTATAGGGGCCGGTGCCAACGGGTTGGGTGGCATTTGTCGCATCCGAAGCCGGATCGACGATGACCGCCGTCGATTCGCCAAGCTGCTCCAGCAAGTCAGGACGGCGCTCCTTCAGCTTGATGACAACGGTATTCGCATCAGGTGTCTCGATGCTTTCCATGACTTCAAAACGGTCTTTCCGCTTGTTCTGGCTGTCTTCGGCGGCATTCGCCTCGAAAGTATATTTGACATCGGAGCTGTCGAAATCGGCACCATCGTGAAATTTTACACCTTCAGCCAGCTTGAACGTATATGTCAGGCCGTCGTCACTGATCGTCCAGCTTTCGGCGAGCGCGGGCTGCACTGCACCCGTTTCGTCAATACGTGTTAGCCCCTCATAAACGTTATAGAGCGTGGTCAGTGAAATGGCCGCCGCTGCGCCGGTTCTCGGGTCGAGCCCCGGGGGTTCCAGCCGCTGGGCGAACGTCACGCTATCGTTCGCCGCCAAAGCCATTTGCGGCACCAAAATGGCACCGGCAAGGGCTGTAGCAATTAGTAACTTCTTCATTCGCTTTCTCCCTAGTGTAAAACCTAATTCTTAAGACAAATAGCCCGGAATGCCACCCAGACTTCTGGCGTTATAGACAGCCCGGGCAATGGACCTTGCAACGCAATCCGCCGCCATCGCACCGATCCTGGCAACACCCAACGGCCTTGGGCCCGACAGCTCCTTTTTCTCCGTCGATAATACAAAAATACTATCTCCGTCGAATGGGGTATGTACAGGCCTAATTGCACGCGCCAGACCGTCATGCGACATAATGGCAATGCGCTTCGCTTCCGATTTTGTGAGGGTAACATTCGTTGCGACAACACCAATAGTAGTATTTTCCGCAAGCCGGGATTCTGTCGGCATATCCAGCGGTATGTCGCCGGAAATTTCCGGCGGGCCGAGGCCGCCGAACTCTCCCTGTTGTTCCAGCGCCCATGCCCAGAAATGCCGCGTCCCCGGGATCAGCACACTACCAACCGGGTTAACAGCGAACACAGCTCCCACCTGAATGCCGTCTTCACTCACAAGCGACGCACTTCCGAGTCCCCCTTTGATCCGCCCGGCCGCCGCGCCATATCCGGCGCCAACATTCCCGAGTTGGAAATCTTGTCCCACATTTCCCGCCGCCGCCATTCCGAGTTGGCGATAGGGCGGCATGTCTCCCCAGTCCTTGTTTCCCGCATTGGCAAGATCAAACAAGATGGCGGAGGGAACGATGGGAACATGCATTCCCTTGACAGCAAAGCCACGCCCCTGCCGGGCAAGCGCCATGACGGCACCGGAGGCCGCCTCCAGTCCAAAGACGGACCCGCCGCTCAAAACCACGGCATCCACCCTCTCAACCAGGCATTCGGGATTAAGCGCATCGGTCTCTCGGGTCCCGGGACCACCGCCACGAACATCGACCCCGGCAATGGCAGCCATATCGGGAATGATGGCCGTTACGCCGGTCAGTACATGCTCGTCTTCGGCATTGCCTATTTTTATCCCATCGACATCTGTGATAAGATTTCTGGTGCCGGGTTTGTTCATGGTTATCAACTTTTATTATTACTTACACAACGTTAGCCTTGGCCCAGGCATCGGTCAACTGATCTTCGTGACCTAAGCCGCATTGAAAAAGAAAGCCTGATTTATGTCCATCGTCCGCCCGCTTCTAATCCGTTCAAGCCGTCTTATCCTGTCGATAGCGCTGATTTTCATTTTCCAGCATGAACCGGTCCGGGCGGAGGAAAAAGCAAGGTTCATGATTTCCGCGGCCAACCCTCTGGCAGCGAAGGCAGGGCGTGACATGCTCGCGCGGGGAGGCAGCGCGATTGATGCCGCTATCGCGACACAGATGGTACTGACGCTGGTTGAGCCGCAATCCTCCGGTATTGGCGGGGGCGCCTTCCTGCTTTACTTCGACGCCAATGCAAAGCGACTTGAAACCTATG
>JBBDJF010000094.1:0-80890 GCA_040880045.1 Sneathiella sp. | reverse complement strand
GTCGTCATTTCAACGGAACAGACTGAGGTGATACAAGAACCGGAACCAGCTGAACCGAACGCGAATAACGCCAAGACAACGGAACCGCCGGCACAACATGAGAAAGAGCCACTACCGACGACGATAACGACACCCGAACCAGAGGCAAGCTCTCCCTCGATAGAACCTGACTCCGCAGAAGAAGAGCAGCCGGTCACAGAAGAGGCCCCCGTCTCAAGTGATATAATGCAGGAGCCCGCCAGTTCAATTTTGATAGCTCCAGAGGCTCCGGTTCAAGAGAACCGCGTAATCCAGCCTGCCGAGACGGAATTGGAGGAAGAACTCCCTGTTTCCGGGGAGCTGCCTGCAAGTTCGACAACTTCGGAGAACCCTGAGGCCTCGCCGGAGACCGGTGAACCCGCAGAAGAACAGTCGGCCTTGGCTGCCGGGACAGAAGTGGAAGTTGCAGTTGAACCAGAAGCATCGCCTGAAGAAACACTTCCCCTTGCAGCCTCAACCGAACAGCCACCCCAAGCTACTAATATTACGCCGCAGGTAGATGTCATAACTGAAGAAACCATTGCTGAAGAAGCAACCCCGCTGTTTCAGAAATTTGCAGCACCCTTCGATAACACGGACGGTAGGCCGCGCATCGCAATCGTTCTCAGCGATGTCGGGATGAACGCAGCACGCACTCGCGAGGCTATTGAAATTTTGCCTGCGACCATCACCTTCGCCATTAATCCATATGGCAACAACCTACAACATGTTGTCGATGAAGCGCGTCGCGAGGGACATGAAGTTCTGCTTCAACTGCCAATGGAACCCAAAGGCTACCCGAAAGTTGACCCGGGCCCGCAGGCGCTTAGAACGGACCTTGACGAAGCGGAAAACCGCAAGCGGCTTGATTGGACGCTGGGGCGCATCACGGGTTACGTGGGGCTCACGAACCAGATGGGCTCCAAACTTACGGCGGATGCCGCGTCCATCACACTCGTACTTCGGACAGTTAAAAAGAATGGACTACTCTATCTGGATAGCCGGACGGCGAGTGATAGCGTTGCCGCCGATATCGCAAGGGAGCTTGAAATTCCGGTTGCCATCAACAATCGATTTCTGGATCATAAGGCGGATGGTGATCTCATTGATATACGCCTTGAAGAGCTTGAGAAAATTGCCCGGCAATCCGGATCCTCGGTCGGGATTGCCTACCCTCATAGAGAAACATTTCAACATTTACTGGACTGGGCCAATACTCTGGATAAAAAAGGCCTTGTTCTCGCGCCAGTATCAGCCCTTATCGAAAAGCAGGAAATCGAATGACTGAAAAGAGCTCCCCTGAAAAGCTCCCCTATCGCCCCTGTGCAGGCATGATGGTATTAAACAGGAAGGGACAGGTCTTCGTCGGGCGACGAATCGATATGGCCAGCGAATATTGGCAAATGCCGCAAGGTGGGATAGACGAAAACGAAAACCCGCTTGATGCTGCCCTTCGCGAACTTGATGAAGAAATCGGCACCCGCGACGTTGAGCTTATCCATAGCCTTGAAGAATGGCTGACATATGACCTTCCCGACAATCTGATCGGCAAAGTCTGGAAAGGGAAATATCGCGGGCAGAAACAAAAGTGGTTTCTATTCCGGTTTTTAGGGGACGACCAGGATATAAATATAGTGACGCACCATCCTGAATTTTCGGAATGGAAATGGGCGGAAGTATCAGAAATCCCGCAGATGATCGTACCATTCAAGCGTGATCTTTATGAGACAATCTTGCAAAAATTCGCTTCCAGACTCTAAACGTCCATATATTTTTTAATCGATAAAACCACCATCAGTAGTATATATTTTTTTGGAATCTGTATATTTCCCAATATATAGTATCTTCAACCCATCCAGATAAAATGCCGCTTAACTAGTTGTATTTGTATTTAGGTTCCGTTTATAATCTTAATAAGTTGTTAACTGTAGACTATTGTTTATAGCTAAAAAAATGAGTGATTTTTTAAGGCGTGGGAAGCTTGTCTTGCTTGTCCTTATCGTTATTAAAAGATCAAAAAATTAACGCCTTGCAAAAGTGGTGCATCGCCAATAGCCTTTTAGAGATGTCTTGGTAGTCGTTTAGTGAGCGTAAAATGAAACATTATGAGGAGCTTACCGGAGGAGAGGGGAGACGCGTTTTTTACCGCGCTGAGCGATTCAATGCCAAAACATTGATGAGCAGCATTTCACCTGTCATCAATGTCGACGACAAATCCTTTGATCTTTTTGATATCAGCATGAGTGGCCTCAGCTTCGTCAGTCCGCAGAATTTTTCTTGGCTCGAAGACATGAACAAGGACGTTCCGTTAAAGCTCAAGCTGGGCGCAACGGAAATATTTGTCGGCAATGGCAAGATCCGCAGGATCGAACCTCATGAAAGCCAGCATAAAGTCGCAATCGAGCTGACAAAAGGCTTTCTCGATATTCAGAAAATTCTTGATCAGCATGATGACCTTGCGCTCCAGCAGGCGGTCACAATTGGGCTGGCGGATCAGTCCCATTTGGTTCCGGCCGCCTATAAAGAGGCACTCAGCGATGCGGTTTACATGCTGCGCTCTATCCATAAGGTACTGGACAAAGTCGAGAATGATCTCAATCGGGAAGATTCCCGGCGCGATGAGCGGATAAAGGATATTATTCTCGCCTGCGAGACGAAGGCATTGACCCGCTGGAGAGAGATTTCAAAAAAGTGCCTGGAAATCACACAGTCCCTTGGCAACGACGAAGCCGCAGTTGCGGCCACAAAACGATATACAGAGCTGGTGCTGACTCCGGAACTTCTGCCCGGCGCAAGCTGGAACCGCGCCTATACGAAACCACTTGGCTATCCTGGCGACTATCAGGTCATGAATTTTGCCTATAACCTCAATCTCGAAGGGAAGACGGCATACGCGAAATTCTGTCACCGCCTTGGCACGTCAACCGGGGAATTCATCGCGACTCGCATGACGATGACGAAACAGACAATTGCCAACCTTAGTGCGAAAGCCGCCGGTAAAGGACAAAGCCGTTTCAAGGTTGCGAGCCTTGGCTGCGGACCCGCGCAGGAAGTCGCGAATTTCCTGAGAACGTCAACATTACCGCTATCGATGGAATTCACATTGATTGATCAGGATCATGACGCCCTTTCCTATGCATATAACAGCACATATCCTCAAGTCGCACGGCTGGATGGCAAAGCCTCCGTCAAATGTCTCCACGCCACTTTTCTCGAATTTCTGGCAACAGGAAAGCTCTTTCGAAAGCTGGAAAAACAGGATTTGATCTATGCAGTCGGCCTCGCCGACTATCTTGGCAAGAAGCGGGCGACAAAACTCGTCAATGATCTTTACAGCAACCTCTCCCCCGGCGGAACACTGCTTATCGGCTGCATGCGAACCTCCGAGGAGAGCCTTGAATGGCAGGTCGAGTATGTGGTTGACTGGACGCTGGTTCACCGCAATGAAGAGGAAATGCTTGAACTCGCGCGGGATATCGATGAGCAAGCGACGCGGGAAATAGTGGTCGACTCAACCGGTCACTGTCACCTCCTGATCGTCAGCAAGCCGGGATAATATATAAGAGATTTTGTGACTGATTAGTTTCAGGCCTTGGCTCAGCCGCGAGCCTGCCTGTGATGTTGTGTATCGCCGGAATGATGATTGACCAAACGCTCTTTTGGGATTTCGACAATAGCAACTGTTCCCTCACCTAGACGGCTGTCCAGTGTGATTGAACCATTGTGAAGCTCCATAATGTTTTTTGTAAGCGGCAACCCGAGCCCTGTGCCCTCATAATTGCGCGACATGGAATTTTCAATCTGAACGAAAGGTGCAAATACCTTCTCGATATTTTCCGGATCGATACCAATACCCGTATCTTTGATCCGGACCCGAAGACTACCATTTTTTACTTCTTCAAAGCTGATAGCCACCGATCCTCCCTTATGAGTGAATTTGACCGCGTTGGAAAATAGATTCAGAAATACCTGTGCAAGCAAGCGCGGGTCGCCGATCATTTGATAGTCATGCGCCGGCACATCAAAGGCAAGGCGGACACCCCGCTCTGCGGCGTGATCGCGAATGATCCGAAGGGTCGAATTAACTGTATCAACAATGGATACTTCCTCATCCTGCAGGATCAGCTTGCCCGCTTCCGCCTTCGAGAGGTCGAGAATATCATTGATAATGCTGAGCAGATGCTGCCCGCTGACATTTATGTCCTTCGAATATTCCTTGTACCGATCCTGACCAAGCGGACCGAACATCTCTTTCTCCAGTATTTCCGAAAAGCCGATAATGGCGTTCAGCGGTGTCCGCAATTCATGGGACATAATTGCGAGGAATTCAGACTTGGAATGGTTCGCCGCCTGCGCCTTTTCAGCCAGTTCATCACTCTTCACGCGCTCCTCGTCGAGCATCATCATGTTAATGAAATCGCGCCGCTGCGCTAACTCCTGGAAATAAGCCGCAAAAACACCCATGCCTGCCGCAGTGAGAAGGAAGAAGTCATTGGCCATCAGAATTAGAAACGGTATTGGATTAACCCAGATCGCCGATATGTGATAGGTTATCACAAGAAATGCCGTCACCGATGTCGCATACAAAAACCTCGTCGGTGGCAAACAGCAACAAAATATGATCAGCGGCGTCAAGCCCGCGTAATAAAGATAATTTCCTGGTTCATTGGCAATCGCCGTCATGACGATGATGCTAATCCCGGAGGCGAGCATGCAGAAGGCCGCACCTGGCTGAGCTACAATGGAGTAATACTTCGTATAGGTCAGTCCGAGGGTGATCAAAAAAATTGGTATAGCAACGCAAAACCGGATGAAAAGCGCAGTACCGAAAACTTCTGGAATGACATAGTAATCAAGAATTGAGAAGCAGGCGTAAATAACAACTGCGGAGAAAATGGATAGCCGCATCACCACAAGCGACCGAGCGACAGCAGCATCGTTATAGGCGCTTTCGACGTTACGATCCACAAAACGCAACGAGAATCTGTTCAATTTCGTCCCATTCAGAACTGATTCAATCGTTCTCAATTGTCCCAAAAATTGCAACTTTGCCGCCAATCCTAATTTTTACTTACAAAGTTCGTCGTTAAAAATATACGGAATGTCGGTTAATTTTATCTTAACTCCAAGGTTGGCTGACAATCATCGCAAAAAGCAAATAATAGTTCATTTTTTAATCGCCGCGGCAACGTATTTGCATATCCATCTAGGATGATAAAGTGATTTCTCTTCCTTCACCAAGTGAACAATCTGGTAAAATCTTTCGATAATCTCAATAGAAGAAGAACTCATAATCAGGCTTTTGAGAGTATTCTTGAGTTTCAACCCAAGTGGTCTTTTACCGATCGTTTCCGGATATCTGAAATCCTGTCCCAGCGCCAGATCCCAAGGAGTAGCAAATATCTTGCGAAGCTCTTTGAAGTACGTATCTTTAAGGTGCACGAGACTTTCTGGATTGCTGAGGTCAGCGGCCTCCAAAGATCGGGCAAGTGCCACAACAGATAGCGCGGCAACGCTCATTCCCTGACCGAAGAGAGGGTTCAGGCTTGCATTCGTATCCCCCACAGGCAATACAGCAAGCGGAAAAGAAAATAATTCGTCATAATGGCGCCATTGACCGTGCGGAAACTTATGGAGACGGATGTCGCCAACGATTTTTGCCTCCTTCACTGCTTCGTATATATCAGTTCTGGGAAGCGATTTTGCGAAGGCCAAAAATCCATCAATATCAGCCGGGGGATGATTGTTATGGTAGCCTGCAAGAGTGAGCAGCCATTTTCCGTGCTCAACCTGCACCAGCGTTGATCCACGGACCTCTGCCGGCCCTGTCGGATAAATGAGGATACTTTTCCAGTCTCGCGGCACATCCGGCAATTCCATCAGGCAACTGGCGTAGCCGAGATCGACCTTTATATGATCCTCCGGCACCTCGCCAAAGCCTTCACGCTTTAGCCAGCGCGGGAAAAAGCTTCCCCGCCCCATCGCATCGATAAAAAAATCCGCGGAAATTGTCTCTTCCTGTCCACTGTCATGACGGACTACAGCCGCAACGACTTTCTTTCGTGCATCATCAAGAAGAAAGTTCTCCACCCGGCATTGATAGACAATCTCCACGTTAGCCAGGGCTTCCACCGCTTCGCGAAGACAACCTTCCAGAAGAGGGCGTGTCTGAAAATAGATTGTGAGATCACCATCAAAACGCGGCATCCAGTCTTCGTTGATATACCATCGGACTTCCCGGCAAAAGTTACAAGACGCCGCACCCGCAGCATTCAGCCTTTCTGGCAGATCAGGAAACAATCTTGTCAGGGCGTTACCGCCACCTTTCAGCAATCCATGAACATGATTTGCCTGCGGAGTTCCCTTGCGGGCAAACACGCCCGTCTCGATCTTATCGGGCTCAAAGACCAGTACTCTGTCAAATTTGTCTGAAAGAGCCTTTGCCGTAGCCAGTCCGGCAATGCTTCCGCCCGCAATGATCGCGATCTTAGTCATTACACATATTTACTTTTCAATCATACCTGAAGACAGCCTACGTTATCCTTTATGCATTGAAAATAAGTTTGAAGGATTCACAAAAAAACAAAGGGGCCAAAGGCCCCTTCATTATCATCGAAATGCATTATATCGCTACACCATTGCATCAAGTAGCTGTTGCAGATGATCGCGGTTTTCTGCGGCACGACGCCGGATTTCGTCGTCTTTTGCGTCCTCTTCGTCCTCACGCGCGTTCTGAATACGCTGTTCCAGGTTGGTGCGGTCGAGATCAGCAACATAAACAGCCTCTTCCGCGAGAACGGTCAGCTTGTCATTGGAGACTTCTGCAAACCCGCCGTTGACAAAAATCCGGTCTTTTTCTTTATCCCCTTCATAGATGCTTATCACACCAGGGCGTAATGTTGACGTAATCGGCGCATGGCCCGCGAGAACTGCAAAATCACCTTCTGCGCCTGGCACGACAATCATTTCAAACGCATCCGAGAGCAATAGCTTTTCGGGCGAAACCAGATCCATAGTGATCATCTCGGCCATATCAACACTCCTTCAGGCGGTAATGCTTAAGCAGCTTCCGCGGCCAGTTTCTTGGCCTTTTCAAGTACTTCTTCAATACCACCGCACATGTAGAAAGCAGCTTCAGGAAGTTCATCATATTCGCCGGCGACGATCTTCTCAAATGCATCAATCGTATCTTCGAGCTTCACGAATTTACCCGGAGCGCCGGTGAAAATTTCAGCCACATGGAATGGCTGGCTGAGGAACCGCTGGATCTTGCGAGCGCGGGCGACGATAAGCTTGTCTTCTTCCGAAAGCTCATCCATACCCAGAATAGCAATAATATCCTGCAGCGACTTATATGTTTGCAGGGTTTCCTGAACTTCACGCGCAATCGCGTAATGCCGTTCACCGACAACGGCCGGATCAAGCATACGAGACGTTGAATCGAGCGGATCCACGGCCGGATAAATACCGAGTTCTGCAATCTGACGAGACAGAACGGTCGTTGCGTCCAGATGGGCAAAGGACGTGGCCGGCGCCGGGTCTGTCAGGTCGTCGGCCGGAACGTAAATGGCCTGAACGGAAGTGATGGATCCCTTGTTCGTCGAAGTGATTCGTTCCTGAAGCGCCCCCATGTCCGTCGCGAGCGTCGGCTGATAACCCACGGCGGAAGGAATGCGACCCAAAAGAGCGGACACTTCCGAACCAGCCTGCGTAAAGCGGAAAATGTTATCGATAAAGAACAGCACATCCTGGCCTTCCACATCACGGAAATATTCCGCCTGTGTCAAGCCGGAGAGAGCAACACGCATACGCGCTCCGGGAGGCTCGTTCATCTGACCGTAAACAAGCGCCACTTTCGATTTGTCGCCCTCAAGGTCGATAATTCCGCCTTCAATCATTTCGTAGTAAAGGTCGTTTCCTTCACGTGTCCGCTCACCAACACCGGCAAACACCGAATAACCACCATGGCCCATGGCAACGTTGTTGATCAGTTCCATGATCAGAACCGTCTTGCCAACACCGGCGCCGCCGAACAGGCCGATCTTACCGCCCTTTGCATAAGGCGCAAGCAAATCAACAACCTTAATACCGGTTACGAGAATTTCTGATTCGGTCGACTGATCAGCAAAATCAGGTGCCGGGGCATGGATCGGCGCGGATTTATCCGTTTTGATAGGACCGCGCTCATCCACAGCCTCACCAACCACGTTCATAATACGGCCGAGAGTTTCCGGACCAACTGGCATGCGAATGGCATCGCCCGTATCCGTCACTTCCTGACCGCGGACCAGACCTTCGGTCGCGTCCATGGCAATCGTCCGGACGGTATTCTCGCCCAGATGTTGCGCCACTTCCAGAACGAGCCGCTGACCATTATTCTCACAATGCAGCGCGTTCAAGATATAGGGCAGCTCCCCTTCAAATTGTACGTCTACGACGGCGCCCAATACCTGGGTGATTTTGCCGACATTCTTTGCCATTTTCATGCTCCCTAGAGGGTCACTTCAGTTCTTAACAGTCGATGGAGAAGCTACAGAGCTTCCGCACCGGAGATAATTTCAATTAGTTCGCTCGTAATCGCCGCCTGACGCTCACGGTTATATTGCAGGGTCAGTTTATCAATCATTTCCCCGGCATTACGTGTTGCGTTTTCCATTGCCGACATGCGTGCCCCTTGTTCAGAGGCGGAGTTCTCGAGAAGCGCCCGGAAAATCTGCACAGACAGATTTCGAGGGAGTAATTCTGCAAGAATTTCCTCCTCATCCGGTTCATACTCGTAAACAACATCATTTGGCTCAGTCGCGGCGCCTTCAGGAACGGATGCAGGAATGATCTGCTGCCCCTGAACTTCTTGCGTCATGACCGAAACAAACTTGGCGTAAAAAATCGTGCAAACGTCAAATTCACCGGCATCAAACATACCCAAAACACGCTGAGCAATCGGCAGGGCATCGCTGAAACCGATCCGCTTGGAGCCGGAAAGATCCACCAGACCGATGATCAGGTGGCCATACTTACGCTTGAGCGCGTCACGCCCTTTCTTGCCAACGCAAAGGATTTTGACATCCTTGCCCGCAGCGATGAGCTTATCGACCTTCAACGAAACGGCTTTAGCAATCGAGTTGTTAAAGCCGCCGCAAAGGCCGCGTTCACCAGTCGCGGCAATTATCAGATGCCGCTGGTCCGAACCTGTGCCCGCCAGAAGCTTCGGCGCGTCTTCGCGCCCCACCATTCCACTTGCAAGTGACGCCATCATGCTATCCATACGTTCAGCATAAGGGCGTGCGGCGTTCGCGGCTTCTTCCGCATGACGGAGTTTAGCCGCGGCCACCATCTTCATGGCTTTGGTGATCTTCTGCGTCGATTTAACGCTACTGATCCGACTTTTGAGTTCCTTAAGGTTCGCCATGTTACGGCTATCCCTTTCCTAAGCTCAATTTTTTACGCAAACGTCTTCGAGAAGCCGTCAAGAATATCATTCAGCTTGGCTTCGCTTTCGCTGGACAGCGCGCCTTCCTTCAGGATGGTATCCAAAAGATCCTGATGCTTTGCATGCATTTCCGAAAGGAACTGCTTTTCAAAGTCACCAATCTGGCCAACTTCGATCCGGTCAAGGTAACCGCGCACACCGGCAAAGATCACGACAACCTGCTCTTCCATGGTCAGCGGGCTGTATTGCGGCTGCTTCAACAGTTCTGTCAGACGTGCACCGCGCGCCAACAAGCGCTGGGTCGCCGCATCAAGATCAGAACCGAACTGTGCGAAAGCTGCCATTTCACGATACTGCGCAAGTTCAAGCTTGATGGACCCGGAAACCTGCTTCATGGCTTTCGTCTGCGCGGATGAACCTACACGAGACACCGACAGACCCACGTTAATGGCCGGGCGAATGCCCTGATAGAAAAGCTCCGTTTCCAGGAATATCTGGCCGTCGGTAATGGAAATCACGTTGGTCGGAATATAGGCCGACACGTCACCGGCCTGGGTTTCAATAACCGGCAGGGCCGTCATGGAACCCGAACCGTTCTCTTCATTCAGCTTGGCCGAACGCTCGAGAAGGCGGGAATGCAGATAGAAAACGTCACCCGGATAGGCTTCGCGTCCCGGCGGGCGACGAAGCAGCAGGGACATCTGGCGATAGGCGACAGCCTGCTTTGAAAGATCGTCATAGATAATGAGCGCGTGCATGCCGTTATCGCGGAAATATTCCGCCATGGCGCAACCGGTAAAGGGCGCGAGATACTGCAACGGCGCCGGATCGGAGGCCGTTGCGGCAACGACGATGGTATATTCAAGTGCACCATTTTCCTCAAGGGTCTTCACCACCTGCGCAACAGTCGAACGCTTCTGTCCGATTACCACATAGACGCAATAGAGCTTCTTGCTTTCATCATCCGTAGCGTTGACAGATTTCTGATTGAGGATGGCGTCAACAGCCACTGCTGTCTTACCTGTCTGACGGTCACCAATGATCAATTCACGCTGTCCACGACCAATCGGCACAAGGCTGTCAATGGCTTTCAAGCCCGTCATCATCGGCTCATGCACTGATTTACGTGGCATAATGCCGGGAGCTTTCACGTCCACCCGTCGGGTTTCCGTGGCATCAATCGGGCCTTTGCCATCGATGGGATTGCCAAGGCCATCAACAACGCGGCCCAGAAGGCCCTTGCCGACACCTGTTTCAACAATCGCACCCGTCCGCTTTACCGTGTCGCCTTCGCGAATATCACGGTCAGAGCCGAAAATCACGACACCGACATTATCGGTTTCCAGGTTCAGGGCCAGCCCCTTGATACCGCCCGGAAATTCGACCATTTCACCGGCCTGAATATTATCCAGACCGTACACACGTGCCACACCGTCACCAACGGAGAGCACCTGGCCAACTTCTGAGACTTCAGCTTGCGTATCAAAACCCGCAATCTGTTGTTTAAGAATTTCGGAAATTTCTGCGGCGCGGATGTCCATCACCCAACCCCTTTCATCGCAAACTTAAGATTCTGAAGCTTGGTTCGGATCGAGCTATCGACCATACGTGAACCAACTTTAATTACCAGACCCCCGATCAGGCTCTCATCAACATCTGATTCGAGACTGACATCACTGCCGATGGCAGATTTGAGGGCCGCTGACACAGCATCAAGCTGACTTTTAGTGAGTTTCTTCGCAGAGCTGACACGGGCCACCACCTCACCGCGCTCGGCGGCGAGCAACTGGCCATAGTCAGTGATCATATCGGATAGCGCGAAGAGCCGACGGTTTTTGGCGACCGTTCCAACAAACCGTCGGACCAGATCGCTAACGCCAAGTTTTTCAAGAACGGCACCCATCGCCCGGGCCTGGTCAGCACGGCTGATAACCGGGCTTTTGATCAGACGGGCGAGATCTGCGTTCTCATCCATCATCGATTTGATTATCGCCAGATCGGCGGCAACGGCATCCAGCTGTTTGGCAGATGCAGCCAAATCAAACAAGGCCGTTGCATAACGACCCGCGATACCGGAAACTGTTATGTTCTCAGCTGACAAGAAACGATCCCCAGGCCTGAAAATGATGACGCGAAACACGTCAGACTAAAATGAATTCCCCCTCGGCATGGCCACCTTTTCAGGCCCCCATGGTAAAGGCATCGGGTTATTAGCACAGGGAATTCCGGGTGGCAATATGCTGCACACCAGTTTATTCACCAATTTTCTCTATTTACACCTTTCAGGTCGCAAAAAATACGTTTCTACATAAAATTATACGGATCAATATCAATCTGCAGCCTGATATCGTTTGGCACCTTGCGCCCCAGCAACCATTTTCCGATAACGGATTGAATATTCGTATCTTTCGCGCATTTAACCAAAAAACGATACCGATGGCGGCCCCGGATCATGGAAAGCGGCGCAGGAGCCGGGCCCAGAACAGCAATTTTTTCACCCATCGGAGCCCGCCGCGCCAGCTCATGCGCGAAACTGACAACTGATTCGGCTTTTACGCCCGACAGGATGACCGCCGCAAGCCGCCCGTAAGGAGGCATCCCGGCGCTTTCCCGTCCCGCCGCTTCCAGTGCGAAAAAAGCGTCTCCCTGCTGATGGACAATTGCTTTTATAACAGGATGCTCCGGTAGATAGGATTGCAGATAGACTTTTCCCGAACGGGATTCGCGCCCCGCGCGCCCGGTCACCTGTGATAGCAGCTGATATGTTCGTTCGGCAGCACGAAGATCCCCGCCGGCAAGCCCCAGATCGGCATCGATGATACCGACCAGGGTCAAATTCGGAAAATGATATCCCTTGGCGACCATCTGGGTGCCGATCAGTATCTCGATATCACCGCGCTCCATCGCATTGACAAATTCCGCAGCGGCACGCGGACTGGAAATTGTATCACTTGCTATCATTGCGACTTTGCGGCCGGGAAATAAGATTTCCGCTTCTTCCGATAACCGCTCGATGCCGGGACCGCAGGCCTTGAAGCTCCCCTCCGCGCCACATTCACGGCAGCTTGTTGGCAAGGTAGTCGCATAACCGCAATGGTGACACTGCAGCCGGTGTGCCAAGCGATGCTCCACAAGCCACGCACTGCAGTGAGGGCATTGCAACCGATGGCCGCAGGTATCACAAAGCGTGAGGGGGGCGTAACCACGCCGGTTGAGAAAAAGCATTACCTGCTGGCCCTGGGCAAGGGTTTCCTCAACGGCAAGCCTTAGTGGTTCCGATATCCAGCGTTGCGATCCCGGGGGATGTTGTTTGAGGTCCACAACCTCCACGTCAGGCAGAGAGGCGCCGCCGAAGCGCGATGGTAGCTTGAGATGCCTGTATTTCCCCCCGTTAGCATTCATCAGGCTTTCCAGTGATGGCGTCGCCGACGCAAGGACAACCGGAAAGCTCCCTATTTTCCCGCGCACAACTGCCATGTCCCGTGCGTTATACGGGACGCCTTCGTCCTGCTTGAAGGAAGCTTCATGCTCTTCATCGACAACGATCAGGCCCAGCTTCGTAAAGGGTAGAAAAAGGGCAGACCGGGCGCCGACTACAATATCGGCCCGACCCTCTATGACGGCGCGCCAGTTGCGACGGCGCTCAGATTGGCCCAGATCCGAATGCCATTCCACGGGCCGCACCCCGAACCTATCCTCGAACCGCCCGAGCCATTGCGCGGTCAGAGCAATTTCTGGCAGCAACACAAGTGCCTGTCGACCGGCTTTGAGACAGGCGGCGATCGCCTCGAAGTAAACCTCGGTCTTACCTGATCCGGTGACTCCATCAAGCAGCGATACCTCGAATTCATCTCGCTTTACCGCTATGGCAAGAGCATCTGCCGCCGATGTCTGATCCGCAGAAAGCTCGAACTTCGCATGCTGCCAGTTCGCGGCTACGATCGGGCGCTCCGCCGGCAGATCAACTGCTTCTAACACACCCTTGTCCGCCAGCCCCTTGATGACCGACGTGCTGACCCCGGCAATGGCCGCCAGATCGGCGGCTACGTGCGTGCCCCCCTCCATCGCAATCTCAAGCACCCGTTTACGCGCCGCCGTCAATTTCTCCGGCATTTCGCCAGAAAAGCGATAGCCGATGCGCGGCGCTTTGGGATAAAGGGCTTCCGGGGCGCTCATCGCCATTCGCAACACCCGTCCGCGCTGCTGCATGGTATATTGCGCAACCCAGTCAATAAAATCACGACTTTCCGTCGGTAGTTTGGCAACCGGCAAAACAGCCTGAATGTCCTTCATCCGATCCTCCGCGAGGTCGGAATCTAAAGCTTCTTCCCAGACAACACCCGTTACCTCCCGGCGCCCAAGGGGAACTGTCACAAAGCATCCGACTTCAACGTCTAAGGATTCAGGCACACGATAGTCATACATATCCCCGATTGACAGAGGCAGAAGAACGCGGACGCGACGATGTTTAATTGTGCTGCTCATATCTATGCGATAGACTATTCTGACATTTCGAACCAGTCGTTAGCGTTAGGATTTAAGAATTACCCATGAAATTTTTTGTTGATACGGCGGATACCGAAGAAATCCGTGAGCTTGCAGACACCGGCCTCCTTGATGGCGTGACGACCAACCCGTCACTCATTGCCAAAACCGGCCGCGACTTCTTCACGGTTATACAGGAGATTTGCGGCCTGATCGATGGCCCGGTCAGTGCCGAGGTTGCGGCGACGGATTTCGAGACCATGCTCGAAGAAGGGAAAAAGCTCGCCGGGCTGGCAGAAAATGTTGCGGTCAAGGTTCCGTTGACCATGGCGGGATTGAAAACCTGCGCCGAGCTGAACCGCGCGGGCACGCAAGTTAACGTCACTCTCTGTTTTTCTGCGGCACAGGCCATTCTTGCCGCCAAGGCCGGGGCCGCCTTTGTCTCCCCTTTTGTTGGTCGTCTGGACGACATTGGTCAGACCGGCATGGATCTGATTGGTGATATTGTCCAGATTTATGACAACTATGCGGATTTAAAAACAGAAGTGCTTGTCGCCTCTATCCGCAATCCCACCCATATCGTCGAGGCCGCGCTGATGGGGGCTGATGTCTGCACTATTCCGCCCCAGGTCCTCAAACAACTGGTTGCCCACCCCCTGACAGATAAGGGACTTGCCGCATTTCTTGCGGACTGGGAGAAATCAGGCCAGACCATTCTTGGATAACAGTTAATGTGTGAGTAGATTTCGTGACGAAAAAATCAGGCAGGAAAGTTAGAACCGGCATCGAGACAAACCCTTCATTAAGTGAGGAGGAGGTGCGGAACTGGCTGATCAAAAATCCGGATTTTCTGAATAACAATGCGGACCTGCTAACAACGGTCCTCCCGCCTGAACGTATTTCCGGCGATGGGGTGGTGGATATGCAGTCCTTCCTGGTCAGCCGCCTGCAAAAGGAAGTAACCCACCTCACCGCGCTTCAGGACGACTTTGTCGAGGCTGCCCGTAATAACATGCATACCCAGGATATGGTTCATGCCTCGATCCAGGCGATTTTGGGGGCTACCAGTCTCGCACATTTCGTCCATATCCTGACACAGGATCTACCTGAACTTCTTGAGATCGACGTTATCACGCTCTGTATTGAGGATGGTCCGGTCAAGCTTCCTGACATGACTGGCCTACAGCGCCTGAAAGCAGGCAGCATCAATCGGGCCCCATGGCATAACCGGAACATAATTCTGCGGCCCCAGGCACCCAAATCAAAAGCCGTTTTTGGTCCTGCGAAAGATCTCGTCCATTCGGATGCGTTGATAAAACTGGATGTCCCCTCTTTGCATACGCAGGCAATGATCGCCTTCGGCAGTCGGCAGGAAGGCCATTTTCACGAAGAGCAGGCAACAGATCTGCTCCAATTCCTTGCCAATTCCATGCAGGCCTGCCTGCAAATGTGGCTGGAGCAGAAGCCGGCATAACCATGGTCAGCGAACCGCCTCTCTCCCGCATAGTTGAAGATTGGCTCGACTGGCTCGTTCACGAGAAAAAAGCAAGCCGCCATACGGTTGACGCTTATGAGCGGGACTTGCGGGATTTTCTCGCCTTCCTGAGCGGCCATATCGGCGGCGAGCTGCATCTCGGCGATCTCGCGGATTTGCGCTCGGCGGATTTCAGGGCGTATCTTGCGCATCGTCGGCAGGAAGGGTTGAGTGCCACATCACTCCGTCGGGTGCTCTCCTCGATCCGCAGCTTTTTCAAACGGCAGGAAAGGAACGGACTTTTGCATAACCCGTATCTTAAAACCCTGCGCACCCCGAAAGCAGGCATACGTCTTCCCCGCCCCCTTCCTGCCATCGACACAAAAACGCTTCTTGAAGACAAGGTAAATCCCAGCGAGGCAAACTGGATTCGCCATCGTGATCTGGCGGTTCTCACCCTGCTTTATGGATGCGGCCTTCGTATCGGGGAAGCGCTATCGCTGAATTACGGGAAAAGGCCTGTTTCGGATACCATGACCCTGATTGGTAAAGGCAACAAGGAACGTATGGTTCCAGTTCTGCCGGTCGTACGCGAGGCAATCTCTATTTATTTGAAAGAATGTCCCTATTCACTTGGCGACACGGATCCGCTTTTTGTCGGAAGCAGGGGAAAGCGGCTTACTGCCCGCGTCATTCAACTCAAAATGCAGACCCTTCGACGAAATCTCGGCCTTCCGGAGACGGCAACACCGCATGCGCTGCGACATAGTTTTGCAAGTCACTTGTTGGCGGGGGGCAGCGACCTTCGTTCCATTCAGGAACTGCTGGGACACGCCTCCCTCTCCTCGACCCAGCGCTATACAGACCTGGATACGGAAAAATTGCTTGCGGTTTATGACCAGGCTCATCCCAAAAGCTGAAAGCAGCGCATTACGTGCGGGTAAGGCGCAGGGCAAATGGGCCCAGCAGGGTAATCGCCCCCATGGAAATAAACATAAGGCCCCAGCCCATGGTAGACTCCGGACCGCCGGCCTGGTCCAGCACGATACCGGCGACTACAGGGCCTATCATGCCGCCCGCGAAACCAAGGAAGCTATGCACCGCCATTGTCGCGCCGCGAAGGTCTGCCGGAGCGCTGCCGACAGCTCCGGCTGTTATTGATGACGAATCTGCTGTAATCATCACGCCGTAGAGTGCCGTCATGGCAACAACAAAGATGAACGGCATATGGGCGGTGAATCCAATGGTAAAGGAAAAGGCCAGACAAATGATCATGACCAGGGTAATTGAGCGCTGGCGTCCTATCCTGAGGGATAATTCATTTCCAAGCACGCTGGACGGCAACCCCAGAAAAACCGCCGCGGCTGTAATGACAGACACATCCATCCACCCCGGCGCTTCGGTAAGGGCATGGGAATAGGCCAGAAATGCAAGCATAAAGGACCGCATCGCCACCAGTTCCCATGTATGGCAAATATAAGCCAGGATATAGCCCATAGTGAAGCGGTTGGTGACCACCGGCACATAGTTGAAAATCTGCGACCAGGGTCGGCGCGCCATCATCAGCTTCGGCGCGGTCGTCCACAGAATGATAGCAATAGCAATCGGCGGGCCCGAAATAGCAGAGATGAGCGCCATTTCCCATCCGAACCAGAGATTAACCTGTCCGACCAGAAGAAACGACACCGCTGAACCCGTGGAGAAGCACGCCGTGTAAAAAGCAATCGCACGGGATTGATCTCCCGATGGCAGGCGATCAGTTAATAGTTTCAGCCCCGGCATATATGTACAGCCCAGCCCTGCACCTGAGATAAAACGCCACGGTAAGGCGGAAAGAAAGCCGTCAGCATAATAGGCAAAGCCATATGCGCCGATAAGCGCCAGAAAGCACCCGATCAGGAATACCCGGCGCGCATCAATACGGTCCGTCAGGGAGGTAGCAACCGGCCCAACAAGGGTAAACCCGAAGAAAAAGGCGGCGTTAATCCAGCCCGCATCTTCCCCGGACAGGCTCCAATGGTCAAAAAAGAAGGGCATCAACGCGGGAAAAGACGCAAAGGTCGACATTGCCACGATTTCCGCAATGCAGATCGCCAGTGTCAGCCGGGGTCCGGACGGTACCCGCCTCATAGTTTAGGCGGGTGCAGTCTGCGCCAGGGATGGTCTCGCTGCAAACCCTTCATACCAGGCGGCTAGTTTCGGCCGATTGTTGCGCCATTGCTCCGGGCCAAAGCGAAAATCATGGTACCCGAGCGCGCAGCCGACAGCGATTGTTCCAATATTAAGCGTGTCGCCGTAGCTGTCCGCTTGCTTTTCCATAGCGTCAAGGCAAGTCTCCATGGAGAGTTTCAGTCGATTATTCCAGCTTGGCGACCCTTCGCCTTCCGGCATGATACTGTCGACCCGGCGTTGATAGGCCGCGTCCGTCATCCCGTTTGCCATGGCGTGAAGCGTCAGAACCTTGGCGCGCTCCAAACCACTTGCCGGGAAAAGAGACGGGCCGCTGCCAATGCTATCGAGATATTCACAGATAACGAAGGAATCGAAAAGGACATCACCGCTCTCCAATGTCAGGCTCGGTACCTTACCCAGAGGATTGGCCGGGTTAATCCCCTTGAACATATCGCTATGATCCGAATCGACAATTTCGATCTTGTCTATAAGGTTTTTCTCTATTGCCGTGATTCTGACCTTTCGAACGAAAGGGGATAGGGCGCTGTAACAGAGCTTCATAACGTCTCCTTTGGGGATCTGGCCGTATAAAAAAGAGGGGCGGAATTTTCCTGCCCCTCATTCTGGTAGTTTTATGCGAAAAACGTCAACTGTTTATTGTACGCCCCGCCACAGCAAGGGCGGCTTCCTTCACCGCCTCGTTCAGTGTCGGATGGGCATGGCAGGTGCGGGCTATATCCTCAGCTGAGGCGCCGAACTCCATCGCCACCACACATTCATGAATAATCGTACCTGCGTCCGGCCCGATAATATGGACACCAAGAATCTTATCCGATTTCTTGTCCGCCAATATTTTAACAAAGCCGTCCGTAAACCCGTTCGCGCGGGCGCGACTGTTGGCCATGAAGGGGACCTTGCCAACATTATACTCGATGCCTGCTTCTTTCAGCTGCTCCTCGGTTTTACCGACTGTGGCAACTTCCGGCCAAGTGTAGATTACGCTCGGAATAGTATCGTAATTGATATGTGGTTTCTGTCCGGCCAGCTTCTCGACACAGACAACCCCCTCATCTTCGGCTTTATGCGCGAGCATCGGTCCCTCGATAACATCGCCAACGGCATAGACACCCTCAACACTGGACTTGAAATTATTGTCCACGACTATGCGGCCCGCTTTATCTGTTTCGACACCAAGGTCTTCAAGGCCCAGCCCTTCCGTATAGGGGCGACGCCCGATCGAGACCAGAACCACATCGGCCTTGAGCGTTTCCTCCTCACCACCTTTTGCCGGTTCCATGGTCAGTGTGACGCTCGTCTTAGTCTTTTTCGCACCTGTAACCTTCTTGCCGAGCATAAAATTAATGCCCTGCTTTTTCATAATCCGCTGCGTGGCCTTTGCAATCTCGTTATCCGTTCCGGGAAGGATCCGGTCGAGAAACTCAACAATCGTCACCTCGGCCCCAAGTCGCCGCCAGACCGTACCAAGCTCAAGCCCGATAACGCCCGCGCCAATAACAACCAGCTTTTTCGGCACTTTAGGAAGCTCAAGTGCTCCGGTTGAGGACACGATCTGCTTTTCATCAACTTCCACATTCGGAAGCGGCATCACGTCAGAACCGGTGGCAATCAGAATGTTTTTCGCTTTCAGAGTTTGTGGATTATCCCCATTCACTTCAACACGACCATCGCCTTGAAGGCTGGCCATGCCTTTGACATAAGTCATCTTGTTTTTCTTGAATAGAAACTCGATACCCTGCGTCAAACCTTCGACGGTAGCATCCTTCTGCCCCATCATCTTCTTCAGATCAAGCTTGAGCGTGCCCGTCGAAATACCTCGATCTTCGAAGCTATGCTGCGCCTCTTCAAAAAGCTCAGACGATTGCAGCAGCGCTTTTGAAGGAATGCAGCCGATATTAAGACAAACACCGCCCAGTTTTCCACGCTTTTCAACGCAGGCCGTCTTCATGCCAAGCTGAGCCGCGCGAATTGCAGCCGTATAGCCGCCCGGGCCGCCACCCACCACGACAAGATCGAAAGTTTCGTCGCTCATTTTATGCCTCGTTTCAAATTGGAATGATCAAAGATCCAGCAGCAGCCGTTGCGGATCTTCCAGAGCGTCTTTTACACGAACCAGGAACGTCACAGCTTCCTTGCCGTCGATGATCCGGTGATCATATGTCAGCGCCAGATACATCATCGGGCGGATCTTTATTTCACCCTTGATAACCATTGGTCGTTCCTGGATCTTGTGCATCCCGAGAACAGCAGCTTGCGGCGGATTCAGGATTGGCGACGACATCAGGGAACCGTAAACACCTCCGTTTGTGATCGTGAAGGTGCCGCCCTGCATATCGGCCATGCTGAGTTTACCGTCACGGGCTTTCTTGCCGAGTTCCGCAATACCTTTTTCAACATCCGCAAACCCGAGCTTGTCCGCATCGCGCAAAACCGGTACCACAAGGCCGGAATCCGTGCCGACCGCGATGCCCATATTGTAGTAATTCTTGTAAATCAGATCGTCGCCATCAATTTCCGCATTGACCGCCGGGGTTTCCTGAAGGGCCGCGATACAAGCCTTGGTAAAGAAGGACATGAAGCCCAGTTTCACACCATGCTTTTTGAGAAACAGGTCCTTATATTCCGCCCGGAGATCCAGCATTGCTGTCATGTCCACCTCATTATAGGTGGTGAGCATCGCCGCTGTGTTCTGGGCTTCCTTTAGCCTGACGGCAATACTTTTGCGAAGGCGGGACATTTTTACCCGCTCTTCGCGTTCTTCATCAGCACGTGGGCCGGAAGGTGCGGCGGGCGTAGAAGTGGCGGCGGGCTTCGGCGTTTCCGCCGGGGTCGACGCGGCTTGCGACTTACTTCCATTTTCGAGGGCTTCCAGAACATCGCCCTTGGTGATCCGTCCATCCTTGCCCGTGCCGGTGATATTACTGGCATCGAGTTCTTTTTCATCAATCAGCTTCTGCGCGGCCGGCAGCGCCTTCACCGACGAAGATGCTGGCGCGGACTCATCGGATTTCTCGGATTTGGTTTCCGGCTCCGGTTCAGTTTCCGCCGCTGGTTCTGGTTTTTCCTTTGGCTCTTCTTTTGCAGATTTGGAGGCAGCGCCTCCTGCGCCTTCGGCTAAATGCCCAAGCAGCGCACCGACTTCTACATCCTCACCTTCAGCGACGAGAATTTCATCAAGTCGACCTGCTTCTGTCGCGTTCACTTCAAGGGTGACTTTATCGGTTTCCAGCTCCAGTAGTGGTTCGTCCTTCTCGACGGCATCGCCGACGTTCTTGAACCACTGCCCGACTGTTGCTTCAGTTACAGATTCCCCGAGTACGGGGACGCGTATTTCAACCGTCATCTTGACTTATCCTATTCCGATTTGACACCGAGCGCGTCATCTACCAATGCGTTTTGCTGAAGAATATGCTTTTTTAGAAGCCCCGTAGCCGTTGACGCGGATTCGATACGGCCTGCATATCTGGGACGTTTGACTTTCTTCATTTTCAAATTCTCAAAGACCTTTTCCAGATGTGGTTCGACAAAAGTCCAGGCGCCCATATTCCTGGGCTCCTCCTGGCACCAGACAACTTCCTCGACATGCCGGAAATTCTTCATTTCCTCTTCCAGAGCCTGGTAAGGGAACGGGTAAAGCTGTTCAAGGCGGAGGAAATATGTATCCTTCTGTTTCAATTCCTCGCGCCGGGCGTAGAGGTCATAATAGACTTTGCCGGAGCACAGAACGACGCGTTTTACATCCTTGTCCGCACATAACTTAGTGTTATCATATAGAACGCGGTGGAAGGTTGATCCCTCCGCCATATCTGCCAATGTCGATACGGCCTGCTTGTGCCGCAGGAGAGATTTCGGAGTCATCACAACAAGTGGCTTGCGGAACTTGCGATGTATCTGGCGACGCAAAGCATGAAAATAGTTTGCCGGTGTTGTGCAGTTAACAATTTGCCAGTTGTCTTCAGCGGACTGTTGCAAATATCGTTCAAGCCGGGCAGATGAATGTTCCGGCCCCTGACCTTCATAGCCATGCGGAAGAAGCATGACCAAACCGCTCATCCGGAGCCATTTTGATTCACCGCTGGAAATGAACTGGTCAATAATAACCTGCGCCCCATTGGCGAAATCACCGAATTGCGCTTCCCAAAGGACCAGAGCGTTCGGCTCCGCCAGCGTATAGCCGTACTCATACCCGAGGACCGCCGCTTCGGACAACAGACTGTCAATAACTTCAAACCGCGCCTGCTCCCCACCAAGATTATCAAGCGGGACATAGCGATCTTCGGTAACCTGATCAACGATGACCGAATGACGTTGGGAGAAGGTGCCGCGACCACAATCCTGCCCTGACAGGCGGACCGGAACTTTTTCCTTCAACAGCGATCCGAACGCGAGCGCCTCTGCGGTTGCCCAATCAATGTTTTCTCCGGTATCGATCATCTTCTTCTTGGCCTTCAGCACCCGCTGAAGCGTCCGATGCACATTATGACTTTTCGGAATATCCGTGAGTTTCGCGCCGATTGCCTTCAACTCATCAAGTGACACGGCCGTTGTTCCGCGGCGTGCGCCTTCATCGGCACGCTCGAACCCCAGCCAGCGCCCTTCAAACCAATCCGCTTTATTGGGTTTGTAGCTTTTAGCCGTCTCAAACTGCTTTTCGAGATAATCCTTGAAATCCGCGATCAGTCCTTCGACTTCTTTCTCTGTGAGCACGCCCTCCGCAATCAGCTTCTTGGCATATATCTGCATGGTCGTCGGATGTTGCGCAATCGTCCGGTACATCAATGGCTGAGTGAAGGCCGGCTCATCTCCCTCATTATGACCATGACGGCGATAGCAGAACATATCGATAATAACATCGATCTGGAAGAGCTGCCGGAACTCCGTCGCGATTTTTGCTACATGGCAGACAGCCTCTGGATCGTCGCCATTAACGTGGAAGATCGGCGCCTGGACCATCTTGCCCACATCCGATGGATAGGGACTAGAGCGGGAATATTTCGGACTGGTGGTAAAGCCGATCTGGTTATTGACAACGAAATGAATGGTGCCGGACGTACGATAGCCTTTCAGTTCTGAGAGGCCGAAGCATTCCGCAACAATTCCCTGCCCCGCAAATGCGGCATCCCCATGCATCAGAAGCGGCATCACCTTGCCGCCGACATCCGGACCGATCTGTGTTTGTTTTGCGCGCGCCTTCCCTAACACAACAGGATTTACCGCCTCCAGATGGGAGGGGTTTGCCGTCAGTGACAAATGTACTTTATTACCGTCGAATTCCCGGTCTGATGACGTTCCCAGGTGATATTTAACGTCGCCCGAGCCTTCAACATCTTCCGGATTTGCCGGCGTTCCCTGGAATTCCGAAAAAACTGCCCGGAAGGGCTTGGCCATGACATTTGTCAACACATTGAGGCGGCCACGATGGGGCATTCCAAGAACAATTTCCTGGACTCCCAGTTGACCGCCGCGCTTGATTATGCCTTCCATTGCGGGAATGAGAGATTCCCCGCCATCAAGGCCAAATCGCTTCGTGCCGGTGTATTTGACATTGAGAAAATGCTCGAACCCCTCGGTTTCGATCAGCTTACTCAGGATGGCAATTTTGCCTCTCTTGGTGAAGGATATCTCTTTATGACGACCTTCAATCCGCTCCTGTATCCAGGCTTTCTGGTCAGGCTCCTGTATATGCATGAACTCAACACCGATGGTCGAACAATAGGTTCGCTTCACGATAGCGAGAATTTCACGAATGCTGCCTGTTTCAAGCCCAAGTACGTTGTCGAGGAAAATCTGTCGATCCCAGTCTTTTTCCGTAAACCCGTATGTCGCAGGGTTAAGCTCCGGATGTTCTTTCGGGATTTCAAGGCCAAGCGGATCGAGATTAGCTTTCAGATGCCCCCGCACGCGGTAGGATCGTATCAACATCAATGCTCGGATCGTATCAATCGCCGCCGCCCGGACGTCCTGTTGCGGCGCACCGGCTTTTACCGCCTGTTCCGTTGCCCGGTTGGCCGCATCGCCGAGAATTCCATATTCGTCCTCGGGTTCAAGTCCATTCGACGGTGCCCAGGGAGCGCCGCGGGTTTCCGCAACGACTGTTTCCGCATCATCGCCAAGGGATTGGAAATACTGGCGCCAGCTGTCGTCGACGGAGGTGGGATCATCTAGATAGCGCGCGTATAGGTTCTCCATAAATCCGGTGTTGGATCCAAAGAGGAAAGAAGAATTATCCAGTTGTTGAGACATTATAAGTAATTGGGCGGGACAGCCCCGCCTCCTTTAGAGCCAATGTAAAATTAATGGTTAACTCTAACTCGTCAACCTTTCAAAACTCTTACCAACGTCGACCCCAGAGCAGACGGACTGTCGGAAACCGTGATCCCGGCGCTCCGCATGGCATCCATTTTATCTTCCGCGCCACCCTTGCCACCGGAAATAATTGCACCGGCATGGCCCATACGCCGACCTGGAGGAGCGGTAACGCCCGCAATGAACCCGACCACCGGCTTCTTCGTTTTCGAGGCTTTGAGGAATTCGGCCGCTTCCTCTTCCGCCGATCCGCCAATTTCCCCGATCATGATAATTGACTCTGTTTCATCATCACCGAGGAACAGGTCAAGGCAATCAATAAAGTTGGTACCATTGACCGGATCGCCACCAATACCGATACAGGTTGACTGGCCAAGGCCTGCCGCTGTTGTTTGCGCCACTGCTTCATAGGTAAGTGTGCCGGAGCGAGAAACAATGCCGACATTGCCACGACGATGGATATGTCCGGGCATAATACCGATCTTGCATTCATCCGGCGTGATAATGCCGGGACAGTTCGGGCCAATGAGACGGGAACCGCTGTTTTTCAGCGCCCGCTTGACCCGCACCATGTCAAGAACCGGAATCCCCTCGGTGATGCAGACAATCAGTTCAATTTCAGCATCAATTGCTTCAAGAATAGCGTCTGCGGCGAAGGGCGGCGGGACATAAATCACGCTCGCGTTGGCACCGGTCACAGATCTTGCTTCGCCAACCGTATTGAAAATCGGAAGGTCGAGATGCTTTTCTCCGCCCTTGCCCGGCGTCACACCACCGACCATCTTTGTGCCATAGGCTATTGCCTGTTCGGAATGGAATGTCCCCTGTGAGCCCGTGAAACCCTGACAGATGACCTTTGTGTCCTTATTTACGAGAACGGCCATTACGCTGCCTCCTTCACTGCTTTAACAATTTTTTCTGCGGCATCGCCAAGATCATCCGCCGACAGAATAGGCAGGCCCGATTCTGAAAGAATTTTCTTACCCAAATCCACATTGGTCCCTTCAAGCCGAACGACCAGTGGAACACTGAGTGCGACTTCCTTGGCCGCAGCGACCACGCCCTCGGCGATCACGTCGCAACGCATAATGCCGCCGAAGATATTCACAAGGATACCTTCGACATTTTCGTCCTTCAGGATAATCTTGAAAGCTTCCGTGACTTTTTCCTTGGTCGCCCCGCCCCCAACATCAAGGAAGTTAGCCGGCGTGCCGCCGTTAAGCTGGATGATATCCATCGTCGCCATGGCGAGGCCTGCGCCATTCACCATGCAACCGATATTGCCATCAAGCTTGATATAGTTGAGATCATATTGCGCCGCTTCAAGCTCGGCCGGATCTTCTTCATCCGGGTCCCGCAATTCGGCGATTTCCTTGTGACGGAACAGCGCGTTGTCATCGAAATTCATTTTCGCGTCCAGCGCGATGACATTGCCGCTTCCCGTAATCACGAGGGGGTTGATTTCAACAAGACTCGCGTCGGTGTCGATAATTGCCCGATACAGCGCCAGGATAAACTTAACGGCCGCTCCGACCTGCTTACCTTCAAGGCCGAGACCGAACGCAATTTTCCGAGCGTGAAACGGCATGATACCGGTTGCCGGGTCAATGCTGACCATCAGGATTTTTTCCGGTGTTTCCGCCGCGACTTCCTCAATTTCCATACCGCCTTCGGTCGAGGCCATGAATGTTACGCAATCCTTGGCGCGATCGATAATCGCTCCCAGATAAAGCTCCCGCGCGATATCGCACCCTTCTTCAATATAGACGCGCTTGACTTCCTTGCCTTCCGGTCCGGTCTGGTGCGTAATCAACTGCATTCCGATCATGGACTTTGCGGTCGCCCGCACTTCCTCCGTGGATTTGACGATCTTCACTCCGCCGCCCTTGCCGCGCCCGCCAGCATGAATCTGGGCCTTCACCACCCAAACCGGTCCGCCGAGTTCCTGTGCAACTGACTTGGCTTCTTCCGAGGTATAGGCGACGCCACCCTTGGGCACCGTCACACCATATTTAGCGAGCAGGCTCTTTGCCTGATATTCATGAATATTCATTGTATTCCGTTATAGTTGCTATTCAGAGACATGGATTTACGTCGATTATGCATCTTCGCCAAATTTTCAATCCGTACGGTATAGCACCGCAAAAAAGGGCACAACCGCTTAATTGTTGTGCCCTTCCATTTTGCGCCTTAATTTTTCAGGCTTGGATCTATACCGACACAAGCCTCGATCAGCCCCTTTACCGCATCGACCGAATGATCGAACATCGCCTTCTCATCGCTGTTCATGTCAATTTCGACAATCCGCTCAATCCCGTTTTCACCGATGACTGTCGGCACACCAACATAAATACCATCCAGGCCATACAGGCCATCCACATATGCCGCGCAGGGCAATACCCGCTTCTTATCCTTGAGATAAGATTCCGCCATCGTAATGGCACTGGACGCCGGGGCATAGAAAGCGGAGCCCGTTTTCAATAGCGCCACCACTTCGGCGCCGCCATTGCGTGTCCGATCAATGATTTCGTCAATTTTCTCTTGTGTGCTCCATCCCATTTTTATCAGGTCCGGCACAGGAATACCCGCCACTGTCGAATAACGGATTAACGGCACCATAGTGTCACCATGCCCGCCAAGGACAAACGCTGTCACATCCTCAACCGAGACACCGAACTCTTCAGCAAGGAAAAGGCGGAAACGCGCGCTATCCAGAACACCGGCCATACCAACGACCATATTGTGGGGCAGCCCGCATTTTTCACGAAGCACCCAGACCATCGCATCGAGCGGGTTGGTAATACAGATGACAAACGCATTCGGCGCGTGCTTCTTGATGCCTTCACCGACGGCCTGCATGACCTTGATATTGGTGCCGAGCAGATCGTCACGGCTCATCCCGGGCTTACGCGCGATACCCGCAGTAACGATGCAGACATCCGCGCCTTCGATCGCACTGTAGTCATTCGCCCCGGAGAGGTTGGAGTTGAAGCGGTCCACGGGGGCGGAAGACGCGATATCGAGCGCCTTGCCTTGCGGCAGGCCTTCTGCAATATCAAAAAGAACAATATCGCCAAGTTCTTTCAGGCCAGCGAGATGAGCGAGGGTGCCGCCGATATTCCCGCTGCCGATAAGGGCAATTTTTTTTCGAGCCATTACATTCTCCGAAACAATAAGATGGGAGGGCTCTCTGAGAAGACAGAAAGTCCTCTTGTGAATATTATCGTGGGTACTAGCGCGTTTCCCAGCCAAGAGCAAGATCGTCAGAGAAATTATTGCCAATTTTTTACAGCATGGGAAAATTAGCGCGCAAGTTTGGTGAAATACCAATTTCCTTTGATAAGTTACACTCGATTTACGGCTAATCGGAAATGCTATTTGCACAAGGATGATATTGGAAATGAATCAAAAACCAGACTGGCCGTTGCAAGAACCGGATCATGTCTATACAGATCAAAATCAGGCGCCAATCCCGACGCCCGGATTAATAATAAAGTTCCCTCGCTTTCATGACTGATGTAACCGGCCCACTCGACGCCTACCGCAAACTGCTCTCACAAAACGAGTTGCAACCTGACCCGATACAGCGTCTGGCAATCGAGAAACTGCAAACCCTGCATCGGCGGCTTATCAACTATGATCCGGGAACGAGTGCAAAATGGACGCAGTTCTTCCGGCTCGGCCCTCGCAAACCCCGCGTTGAACCGCCGCAGGGCCTGTATATCTATGGTGATGTCGGGCGCGGGAAATCCATGTTAATGGATCTCTTTTTCGAAACCGCACCCGTCGCACATAAAAGACGGGTGCATTTTCATGCCTTCATGCTGGAAGTTCATGCATTCCTGCATCAACAGCGACGAAAAGTAGACAAGGATACCGAAGACCCGGTTGTCGCGCTCGCAGATTCTATTACCAAAACGGCGTGGCTGCTGTGCTTTGACGAGTTTCAGGTGACGGATGTCGCCGATGCCATGATCCTGGGCCGCCTGTTCGAGTTTTTGTTCGAACGCGGGATTGTTGTGGTCGCGACTTCAAACCGGGTTCCGGATGATCTATACAAGGACGGCCTCAACCGGCAGCTCTTCCTGCCCTTTATTACAATGTTGAAAGAGCAGCTGGATATCCTGCATCTTGACGGGGGACGGGATTACCGACTAGAGCGATTGGCGGAACACCCGGTGTATTTCTCACCGCTGGATGATCACGCCGCATCCGAGATGGATCGCATTTTCCAGGAACTGACAGAAGGCCATAAATCCGCCCCGCAAACCCTGACGACACAGGGTCGCGAGCTAACGGTCGACAGAGCTGCCCGCGGCGTTGCCCGCCTTTCTTTTGATGAACTTTGCGCGCAGGCACTTGGTGCATCTGATTATCTGACCTTAGCCGAACATTTTCATACAATACTTCTAGAAGATGTTCCTAGATTGACACCAGAACGCCGGAATGAATCCAAGCGTTTCGTGACGCTCATCGATATCCTTTATGAAGCAAAAGCCAATCTGGTGATTTCCGCCGAAGTTCCGGCAGAAGGGCTTTATCCAGAGGGCGACGGCAGCTTTGAATTTGCCCGCACCATCTCTCGCTTGATGGAGATGCGCTCTGAAGATTATCTTAAGGGCCGCCCAAAGAGCGCCTGAAACTGTCATTTCCTTTTATGGCAGGTCTGGCTATAGTCTTGGCAGGCAGCAAAAGGGTATGAAAAATGACTGCACCCGCATTTCCGGATATGGCCAACATAAAGAAGCGTATTTTAATCAACGATGATATTGTCGCTGCGGTCTCACAATTAACTGCGGGATCGGATAATCCGCGTATTCTGATCTCCATTTCCCGCTCGCTGATGGCCAACTCTTCCATCGCTGAAGAACTGCAAAAGCAGCTACACGGCCAAGTCATTGGCGCAGTCAGTGTTCTGACTGAACATACACCTTATGACAAGGTGTTCAAGCTTGCCGATGAAATTACAACCAGCAAGGCGACGCATCTGCTGTCAGTTGGTGGGGGAAGCGTTATTGACGGTGGAAAAATCGCGTTACTCGCGGCCAATTTACAGATTGAGACCGCCGAAGCACTCGAAGAACTTACCGGCTCTCTGGGAAAGACAAAAAATATCGACTCCTGGCCTATTCAACATATCGCCGTTCCAACAACGCTCTCCGGTGCTGAGTTTACACCAATCGCCGGAGCCACCAGCAGCATTACCGGCAGAAAAACTGGCTTTTCCCATGCCTTCCTGCTTCCGGATAATATAATTCTTTGCGCTCCGCTCAGCAAACACACGCCCGAAAAGCTCTGGCTTTCCACAGGCATTCGCGCCGTTGACCACGCAGTAGAGACAATTTGCGCGCCGGGGGTTGATCATGAAAGTGCTGAATTCTGTGCAAACGGCCTTGGATTACTTTATCAGGGCATGATGGGAACCCGAAAAGACCCCGACAGCCTTATTCACCGGGAAAGCAGTCAGCTTGGCGTCTATTATTCAACGGCAGGAATATCCCGATACCGAATGGGCGCAAGCCATGGCCTCGGGTACTTGCTTGGTGTGTTAGGCAAAGTCCCGCACGGCATCACGTCCTGCGTGTTTCTGCCTGCTGTCTTAACCTATAACCTGCCCGCGACAGAAGACGCGCAATCACGTATCGCCAAGGTTCTTGATGTAAAATCGGCCGCGGAAGTAGCGCCTGCATTGAAGGAATTTATCGGCGCTCTTGGCCTGCCCAACAAATTAAGCGTGCTTGATGTTTCCGAAGATGCAATCGCCGAGATCAAGTCGTCGGCCCTCACCCATCCTGTGGTGCAGGCAAATCCGCGCCCGATAAGAACGGTCGAGGACGTTGCCGAAATAATGGCAATTTCCGGCTAATCCGTCTTTGCAATATCCCAAAGTGTCCCGATAGCCGATGTTACCGCGGCCTGATCCTCGGCAGACTTGTTCTGGCCGAGTTTGGCCTTTCCTTCAATCCGGCTTATCGGTATTTCAAAGGCTATTATTCCTCGCATCAGGCCACTTAACCGCTTTTCATCCAGTTGATCCGCGCGCCAGGAGTTTTCCATGCCTTTTTCATTTTCAAGGGTCAGCCTGTCCAGCAAGTGGCGAACTTTAACGGGGTCTTCGATTATTTTGGGCCTGCCGTAGACATGCACCGCGACATAGTTCCATGTCGGCACGTTGATATCCGTCGCATAGTAGCTTGGCGAGATATAGGCATGCGGTCCCAGAAAAATCGCCAGCGCCTCATTTTGCTCCAGAATTTTCCCATGCGGGTTGGCCCGGGCCATATGGGCGACCAAGGTGCCATTCTCCCCACGATTTTCGTCATAGGAAAAAGGGAGATGGGTCGCGATAGGCAAACCATCTTCGTCTGTCGAGACAACGACCGCGAAACTCGCGGTTGGCAAAAGCCGGGCCAGTGTTTCCTTGCCCGGAACAGAAAAATGCGGAGGGATATACATTCGTTTATTCCATAAAAAGAGGCCGCCTCAAAGAGCGGCCTCACTTTATCGACAAAATGGATGAATTCCAGCGCCAATTTTTCCTATTTGATGGAGCCAGTTACTGCCAATTAATCTTTCCCCCTGATTTTTCTTCCATACTTTTTGTCAGCCGTTCAATAGCCGCCCCGATAGTATTTTGCTTAATTAAACCTTCGAATGCGATCGCCAAAACTGAAATTTTCGTGGATTTATCAGACTGCTTAAATTCCACAAGAAATATAGCAAAATTTAAATCAAGGAAACCAGAGTGAATTCTTCCCACGTAATCCAGATTATCTATTGCTTTATAGTCAAGTGGCCTGCCATTTTGCTGCTGAACATATTGATCTCCGACCTCTTCAAAAGATCTGATAAACAATGACCTGGAACTTTGTAGGTCCTGCTCTAAATTTATTTCTATAATACGCGCATCATTTGGATCGTGGCCTAGTGAGCGTATATGTTTGTCCTGCCACAATCTAATTGAAATCGGTATGCTATCCAATTTAACGCGCTCCTCCGCAGATATACCGTATTCTACGGTACCTTTTTCGATCGGATCACCAGCTGCCGTTCTTTCGGTTGCACAAGCCGCTAGATTGATGACAAAACTTATTATCAAAATAAGCAAAAACTTCTTTTCAATAGCTTTTTGAACCATAAAAATCTCGTAAAAATGGTGTCAATTCTTCTAAAAAAGGCTGCTTAAAAAAACAGCCTTTAATCCATTAAATTTTCTTTCAAATTAGCGGCGTTCCACCATCATTTTCTTGATCTCGGCGATGGCTTTTGCCGGGTTCAAGCCCTTCGGGCAGGTGTTGGTGCAGTTCATGATGGTATGGCAGCGATAAAGCCGGAAGGGGTCCTCGAGGTTATCGAGGCGCTCCCCGGTATGTTCATCGCGGCTGTCAATGATCCAGCGATAAGCCTGCAAAAGAATGGCCGGCCCCAGGAACCGGTCGGAATTCCACCAGTAGCTCGGGCAGGATGTCGAGCAGCAGGCGCAGAGAATACATTCATAGAGCCCGTCGAGCTTTTCCCGATCCTCTTTCGATTGCAGCCGTTCCCTGGACGGCGACGGCGTTTCCGCCTGAAGCCAGGGCTGGATGGACGCATATTGCGCATAGAAATTGGTAAGATCCGGCACCAGATCCTTCACCACCGGCTGATGCGGCAACGGATAGATATTGATCGCGCCATCAACTTCGTCCATCCCCGTTGTACAGGCCAGTGTATTGGTGCCGTTAATATTCATCGCGCAGGAGCCACAAATCCCCTCCCGGCAGGAACGGCGGAAGGTCAGCGTCGGATCAATCTCGTTTTTGATCTTGATCAGCCCGTCCAGAATCATCGGGCCACAGGTATCAAGATCAACATGATAGGTATCAATGGCCGGATTTTTGTCGTCATCCGGCGACCAGCGATAGACGTTAAATGTCTTGAGATTGGTTGCCCCTTCCGGCTCCGGATATGTCTTGCCCGTGCCGACTTTCGAGTTTTTGGGTAATGTCAGTTCAGCCATGCCTAATCCCCAACGCGCCTAATACACACGTGCTTTTGGTTTAATATAATCAATCTCTTCCGTCAGCGTATAATCATGGACTGGACGATAGTCGAGTTTCACGCCTTCCTCATCGCTATGATAAGTCAGTGTATGTTTCATCCAGTTTTCATCATCGCGATCGGGGAAATCCTCATGCGCATGAGCGCCGCGGCTTTCCTTGCGGTTTTCCGCCGCTGTCATGGAGACGACGGCCTGACGGATGAGATTATCCAGCTCCAACGTTTCTACAAGATCAGAATTCCAGACCAGCGAACGATCCGTGGTCTTGATATCGGCCATCTGGTCCCAGACCTTGTTGATCTTGCCGACACCTTCAAGCAGCGTCTTGCTGGTCCGGAAGACGGCGCAGTCATCCTGCATCACCCGTTGCATATTATCGCGCACAGTTGCTGTCGAACTGCCACCCTTTGCATAGCGAAACCTATCAAGATTTGCCAATGATGCATCACAGGCATCCGCCGGAAGTGGTGAATGGGCTTGCCCCGGCTTGACAATTTCCTTCGCCCTGAGCGCCGCAGCACGACCGAAGACGACAAGGTCAATCAGGGAGTTCGACCCCAATCTGTTCGCACCATGTACCGACACACAGGCAGCTTCGCCAACCGCCATCAGGCCCGGAACGATACTGTCCGGATCGCCGTCTTTCAGATTGACGACTTCCGCACGATAGTTCGTCGGAATGCCGCCCATATTGTAATGCACGGTCGGCAGAACCGGGATCGGATCCTTATGCACGTCAACGCCCGCAAAAATTCTTGCGCTTTCCGAAATGCCCGGAAGCCGCTCGTCAATCATTGCCGGATCAAGATGGTCGAGATGCAGATAGATATGATCCTTGCGGGGGCCGACACCGCGCCCCTCGCGTATCTCGATTGTCATGGAACGACTGACAACGTCACGGCTGGCAAGGTCTTTGGCATGGGGCGCATACCGCTCCATGAAACGTTCACCTTCACCATTGACAAGGAAGCCTCCTTCACCGCGCACACCTTCGGTAATCAGGCAGCCGGCACCATAGATACCTGTCGGATGGAACTGGATAAACTCCATGTCCTGAAGCGGCAGACCGGCGCGGAGGACCATACCGCCACCGTCGCCTGTACATGTATGCGCAGAGGTGCAGGAGAAGAAAGAACGGCCGTAGCCACCCGTGGCCAGAACGACCATATGTGCCCGGAAAAGATGCAATGTGCCATCTTCGAGGCAAAGGCAAAGTACGCCCTTGCAAGCACCGTCCTTATCCATGATCAGATCAAGCGCGAAATACTCGATAAAGAATTCCGTGTCATGCTTGAGCGACTGGCTGTACAGCGTATGCAGCATGGCATGGCCGGTCCGGTCTGCGGCGGCGCATGTCCGCTGCGCGGCGGGGCCTTCGCCAAATTGCGTCGTCATACCGCCAAAGGCGCGCTGATAGATCTTGCCTTCCTCTGTACGGCTGAACGGCATACCGAACTGTTCAAGTTCCAACACAGCGGCGGGAGCCTCGCGGCACATATACTCGATGGCGTCCTGATCTCCGAGCCAATCGGAACCCTTGACGGTGTCATACATATGCCATTGCCAGCTATCTTCACCCATGTTGCCGAGCGACGCCGAAATGCCGCCTTGCGCGGCAACAGTATGGCTACGTGTTGGAAAAACCTTAGAGATCGCGGCCGTTTTCAGGCCCGCAGCCGCCATGCCCATGGTTGCCCGCAAACCCGCACCGCCGGCGCCGACAACAACCACGTCATATTTATGTTCTGTAATAGGATAGGCTTCAGACATGTTTTGTACTTTAACTCCCAAGCGCCAGCTTCAATATGGCCAGAGCAGCGGCCAATCCAACAACCGCACACAAGAAACTGTTAAGCAGCAAGAGAACGATTTTCGTGCTTTCAGTATGAATATAATCTTCAATGACGACCTGAAGGCCGAGCTTCATGTGATAGAACATCACGACAATCAACAGCAGCATGACAAGCGCGGCAACCGGTGTTCCAAGAACATATCGCACATGCGTATAATCCGCACCGACGAGACTTATCACATAGGCAAGCGCAATTACAAACAGAGGTATCATTGCAAGTGCAGTGACTTTCTGGTGCCACCAGTGGGTTGTCCCGTCCTTGGCGGAACCAAGGCCCCGGACTTTTTTAAGCGGTGCTTTCATTCCCATGATCAGGCCCCCATTCCGTAGGCGATTATCCAGGTCAGGAGCGTCAGAACAACAGAGGCGATAATGGCTGCCATGCCGGTTTTCCTCATCGTCGGAAGTTCAAACCCCTTGCCCATATCCCAGAACAGATGCCGAATACCGTTGCACAGGTGATAAAACAGTGACCAGGTAAAGCCAAACAATACCAATTGCCCAAACCAGGACGAGATAAACGCACTTACAGTTGCGTACGCCTCCGGTCCACTTACGACGGCAATCAGCCACCAGGTCAGCAACAATGTACCGACACTTAGTGCAACGCCCGTCGCGCGATGCGTAATCGAGGTAACCATCGTGATCTGAGGTTTGTAAATCTGCAGATGCGGCGACAGCGGTCGTTCAATATTCGCCATGAGAAAATCTTTCTCGCTGAGTAGTTTTCATATTTGTTGTTCTTTTTCGCGGTGGAGTTTAATCCTCCGCCCTTTCAAGTCAACATAACCTTTAATCTATTTATACCGCGATCGCGTTTTTTGGCATGACAACCCAGTAATCTAGATCGAGAACGACAGATGGATCACGCTTGCCATCCGCCGTCTTATCCGGGAAGCCATTGCATGGCATATCTTTGGTTGCCAATGTACGGATGCGAAGAGCACCTGCCGTCTGACTATTTGAAAGTTCGGCCTTCTCCAGAATTTCGCTCCAGGCGTAAATCGTATGCCCGGCAAAGGTTGGTGCCGTATGTGATCCCCCGTTGATGGCAGCAATAAGCTGGGCATTACCAAGGCCATTAAAAGTTATCGCCCGTGCCAGGCTGATTATATGCCCTCCATAAATTAAACGGCGGCCAAAGCGATCATTCTGCATCTGATGCTGGTTGAAATGGACCTTGGCGGTGTTCTGGTAAAGTCGGGTCGCCATCATATGTTCGGCTTCTTCAATCGTCATGCCATCCACATGATCGATTTTCTCGCCGATTTCATAGTCCTCGAAATAGTGAGGAGAGCCCGCGAGTGTTGCGTCATAGCCCGAAAAGTCGAGTCCACCCGGCACAGAAAGCTGTCGCGGATCAACACGGTCCGGCAAGTCAGGCACAACGGCGTCCGGCGCTGCAGCGGCTTCGTCTTTCTTGCGAACCATTACCCAGCGGACATAGTCGAGAACAACCGCACCCATCTGGTTCGTCCCCGTCGAACGCACATAGACGACACCTGTCTTGCCGTTGGAGTTTTCCTTCAGCCCGATCACTTCAGAGCTTGCCTGAACCGTATCGCCCGGAAAAACAGGCCCTTTGAACTGGACATCCGCATAGCCAAGATTAGCCACTGCGTTCAGTGAGATACCAGGCACAGTTTTGCCAAATATTATGTGAAAAACCAGCAGGTCATCAATCGGAGCGACATCAAGGCCGCATTCCATCGCGAAACTGTCCGCCGATTGCAGGGCGAAGCGTCCGCCATACAGCGCCGTATAGAGCGAAACATCACCTTCGGTTATCGTGCGGGGGGTTGCGTGATCCAGAATCTGCCCGATCCTGAAATCCTCAAAATAATTGCCGGGGTTGGTTTTACTCATGGTTGTCACGCTTCCTATTCTGCTGCTGCGGCGATAGCATCAGCCATGGCAACCTTTGACTTGGCAATTTTCACGTGAAGATTCTCGACCAGCTTGCCGTCCACCAGAACGACGCCCTTACCTTCCTTCTCCGCCGCTTCAAAGGCCGTAATGACCTTTCGGGCATGTGTGACTTCTTCCTCCGAAGGCGCGAATACCTCATTGGTAGCGGCGAGCTGCTTCGGGTGGATCAGGGTTTTTCCATCGAATCCAAGTTCCAGCCCCTGGACACAGGAGCCATAAAATCCATCTTCGTCATCAAGATCAAGGTAAACACCATCAAGCACAGTGAGGCCATATGCCCGGCCCGCCAGCAGGCATAGTCCAAGCGACGTTATGACCGGTAAGCGGAGCGATGTATGCTGCGCCTGAAGATCTTTTACCAGGTCCGACGTCCCCATGACGAAGCAATCGACCCGGGAGCTGGAAGACGCAATTTCCTCCGCCTTCAGAACACCAAGCGGGGTTTCCATCATACACCAGATCATCGTTTCATCCGGCGCACCTGCTGCCGTCATGATTTCTTCAAGCTTCTTAACCTGCCCCGCACTCTCAACCTTGGGCAGCAGAATTGCATCTGGTCCCGCTTTGGCGGCGGCAACGATGTCGTCTTCGCCCCAAGAGGTATCAAGTCCATTCACCCGGATGATGATCTCGCGTTTTCCGTACCCACCCGACGCTGCGTTGCCACAGACAATTTCCCGGGCCTCTGCCTTCTTGTCCGGCGCAACGGCATCTTCAAGATCGAGAATCAGGGCATCCGCCGCGAGAGATTTTGCTTTTTCCTGCGCGCGGGCATTTGAACCCGGCATATAGAGAACCGATCGACGAGGGCGTATTGCTTTTGTCATTAATTATCCCTTGGGCTTTACGCCCTCTCATATTTCAGTGCGCTAGCTGTTGGTTTCCACCGCATCATAATAGGTTTTTGTTGCGACGCAATAAAGCTGCAAAAAAATGACCACAGAATCAACAAAAAAGCTGACCGAAATAATTTCGGTCAGCTTGAATTTGAAGTCTGGCCGAAGATCAGGCCGCCTTTTTTAAATATTCCCGGCCAATAAGCTCTGCAATCTGCACCGTGTTGAGCGCGGCCCCTTTACGGAGATTATCTGACACGCACCAAAGATTGATGCCGTTCTCGATGGTTGCATCATCACGAATACGGGAAATAAAGGTTGCATAATCGCCAACGCATTCAACAGGCGTCACATAACCGTTTTCTTCCGGGTTATCGACTACCATGATCCCCGGGGATTCACGCAGGATGTCCCGAGCCTGATCTGCCGTCAGCTCATTCTCAAACTCGATATTGACGCTTTCCGCATGGCCGACAAATGTCGGAACGCGAACACAAGTTGCAGTCAGCTTGATTTTTGAATCAATAATCTTTTTTGTTTCGACCATCATTTTCCATTCTTCCTTGGTATAACGGTCGTCCATAAAGACATCAATATGCGGGATTACGTTGAACGCAATCTGCTTGGTGAATTTCGATGGTGTCGGCGTGTCATTCACATAGATACCCTTTGTCTGGGTGAACAATTCATCCATCGCCTCATTTCCGGCGCCTGAAGTCGACTGATACGTCGAGACGACAACGCGCTTGATAACCGCGGCATCATGCAGGGGCTTCAACGCGACAACGAGCTGCGCGGTTGAGCAGTTCGGGTTCGCAATAATGTTCTTGCGCGTATAACCAGCGGCGGCCTCCGGATTAACTTCCGGCACGACAAGCGGGACATCCGGATCCATACGGAAATGAGAGGAATTGTCGATGACAATACATCCCTGTGCCGCGGCCCGCGGGCCAAATTTAGCCGATACCGTGCCGCCCGCAGAAAACAATGCGAAATCCATGCCTGTGAAATTAAAGTCGTCCAGAGCCCGAACCTTCAGGTTCTTGTCCCCAAAGGATACCTCCCGCCCGACAGACCGTTTTGAGGCCAGCGCGACTACTTCTGTGACGGGGAACTGCCTTTCGTGCAGAATGTTCAGCATTTCGCGGCCCACATTACCAGTGGCGCCGACTACGGCTACTTTATATCCCATGATCCTATCTCTTTATTGTCCCGGAACGGGCGCTCCGGGCGTTAAATGTATTGAACTTTCCGCAGGTCTATCCGTTTGCCTTGTCCAGCTCCCGGATAATGGCGTCGCCCATTGCTATCGTCGATACCTGCGTCATGCCCTTGGACATGATATCGCCAGTGCGGATGCCACTTGCAAGGACTTTTTGCACTGCGGTCTCCACAAGGTCCGCTTCATCGCCCATATCGAAGCTATATCGCAACGCCATGGCGTATGAAAGGATGGTCGCAATCGGGTTCGCAATGCCCTGTCCTGCGATATCCGGTGCCGATCCATGAACCGGTTCATACAGGGCTTTGCGGCGACCGGTCTCGTCAATATCGCCTAACGATGCAGAAGGCAACATCCCCAGAGACCCGGTCAACATGGCCGCACAATCGGAGAGGATATCGCCAAAGAGGTTATCAGTGACAATAACGTCAAACTGTTTCGGTTTACGCACCAACTCCATGGCAGCAGCGTCAGCGTACATATGGCTGAGTTCCACATCCGGGAATTCGGTATCATGGATTTTCGTGACTTCCTCGCGCCAAAGAACGCCAGATTCCATTACGTTGGCCTTTTCACTGGAACAAACGCGATTACTGCGCTTTCGGGCAAGCTCGAACGCGACGCGCGCAACCCGGTGGATTTCAGGTGTCGTATAAACCTGCGTGTTCACACCCCGGCGGATGCCGTTCCCCAGATCCTCAATGCCGCGGGGCTCCCCAAAATAGACGCCGCCCGTCAGTTCGCGGATAATCATGATATCAAGGCCGCTCACCAGTTCCGGCTTCAGGCTGGACGCATCGACCAGCGCGTCAAAACAAACCGCCGGACGCAGGTTGGCAAATAGCTCGAGATCTTTACGAAGACGTAACAGGCCGCGTTCAGGCTTGATCGAGAAATCAAGATTATCCCATTTCGGGCCGCCAACAGCCCCGAGCAGCACCGCGTCCACATTCTGTGCTTTCTCGACGACTTCATCGGTGACCGGAATGCCATGCGCATCAATGGAGGAACCGCCGACGAGGCCTTCGTCAAGATCGAAGGAAACGGCGCGATTGTCTTCCATCCAGCTAACAATGCGACGTACTTCGCTCATTGCTTCCGGGCCGATGCCGTCACCGGGCAGTATCAATAGGGATTTATTAGATGCCATCGTAATACACTCTCAAAGAACAGAACGAGATTTAAAGCCAGGGCTGGCTAAGCTTGCGGGTCTCTTCATACTCGGCGACCTTGTCTTCTTTCTTCATGGTCAGGCCGATTTCGTCAAGACCCGTCAACAGGCAGTGCTTGTTAAAATGGTCTATGTCGAAATGAATAACACCGCCGTCCGGCCCCCGGATTTCCTGAGCTTCCAGATCTATCGAGATTGTCGCATTGGCGCCGCGTTCTGCATCTTCCATGAGTTTTTCAAGATCCTCATGAGAAACCTCGATCGGCAGGATGCCGTTTCGAAAACAGTTGTTGTGGAAGATATCGGCAAAACTTGTGGAAATCACACAGCGTATCCCGAAATCGAGCAACGCCCAGGGCGCATGTTCTCGACTTGAACCACAACCGAAGTTATCTCCGGCAACGAGGATTTCCGCATTCCGGTAAGCCGGCTGGTTCAAGACAAAATCACCCTGCTCGCTGCCATCATCGTTATAGCGCATTTCCGCGAACAGATTCTTCCCGAGGCCCTTGCGCTGAATGGTTTTCAGATACTGTTTGGGAATGATCATATCCGTGTCGATATTAACCAGGGGCATAGGCGCGGCAACCGCCGTCAGTTTATTGAATTTTTCCATTTTCTTGCTCCCTTATCCCAATTCCCGCACGTCTGTCAGATGACCGGTCACTGCGGCCGCCGCGGCCATAGCCGGGCTGACAAGATGCGTACGACCGCCACGCCCCTGACGGCCTTCAAAGTTCCGATTGGAAGTCGATGCACAACGATCCCCCGCATCTAGCTTGTCTGCATTCATCGCAAGACACATCGAACAGCCAGGTTGGCGCCATTCGAATCCGGCATCGATAAATATTTTGTCGAGACCTTCCGCCTCCGCCTGAATTTTCACAAGGCCGGAGCCCGGAACAATAATCGCGTTCACTGTATCCTTGACTTTCCTACCTTCGACTACCTTGGCAACCGCACGCAAATCTTCAATCCGGCCATTCGTGCAGGATCCGATAAAGACATGGTCAACCTCGATATCGGAAAGTTTCATGCCTGCTGTCAGGCCCATATATTTGAGGGACCGTGCTGCCGCGCCGCGCTTGCCTTCATCAGCAAAGTCACCTGGTGCCGGCACAGAACCGGTGATCGGCAGAGCGTCTTCCGGGCTGGTTCCCCAGGTAACATACGGGACCAGTTCACTCGCATCGAGTTCGACTTCCTTGTCAAACCTGGCGCCTTCGTCGGAATTAAGCGTTTTCCAATAGGCAACAGCTTGTTCATATCTTCCGGCTTTCGGCGCATAGGGGCGGCCCCTAACATACTCAAACGTCGTCTCATCCGGCGCAATCAAGCCCGCGCGCGCGCCGGCCTCAATTGTCATATTGCAGAGGGTCATCCGGCCTTCCATAGACAGGGCGCGTATTGCATCACCAGCATATTCAATTACATGGCCGGTCCCGCCCGCAGTTCCGATTTTGCCGATAATAGCGAGCGCGATATCTTTCGCTGTCACACCGAGGGGAAGATCTCCATGGACCGTCACGCGCATGTTCCTGGCTTTTTCCTGAACCAAAGTCTGGGTCGCCAGCACATGCTCAACTTCCGATGTTCCGATACCATGAGCGAGCGCACCGAACGCACCATGAGTGGAGGTATGGGAATCGCCGCACACGATGGTCATACCAGGCAGGGTCAATCCTTGCTCCGGGCCGATAATATGCACGATACCACGGCGGTCATCGGTCATCGAGAAATAGGGGACGCCGAATTCTGCCGTATTGGCCTCAAGCGTATCAACCTGCAACTTGCTTTCGGGATCGGTAATCCCTTTTTCAATATCCTTGGTCGGCACGTTATGATCGGCAACCGCAAAGGTAGCTTCCGGACGCCTTACTTTTCGGCCTGCTACCCGCAGTCCTTCAAAGGCCTGCGGGCTGGTAACCTCATGAACAAGATGGCGGTCGATGTAAAGAATATAGGAATCACCATCCAGTTGATCAACAACATGGCTGTCCCAGATTTTATCGTACAAGGTTCTAGGGGTTCCCATTATCTTTCCTCGCATCCCGTCAATTTATCCTGTCACAAACTTACCAGCAACCCGATCTTCAGCGTTTCTTGAAACCGCTCGCCTAGCTTGCGGTTTTGCTGCCGTAGCGGTCTTCGCGACGCTCACGGATACGGGCCTTCTTACCACGCAGTTCCCGCAGGTAATAAAGTTTTGCCCGGCGGACAACGCCCTGACGAACAACTTCGATATGATCGATACGCGGTGAATACAGCGGAAAAATACGCTCCACACCTTCACCGTAGGAAATTTTCCGTACCGTGAAGTTTGCGTTGATACCGCCGCCGTTTCGCGCAATGCAAATGCCTTCGAAGGCCTGAATACGCTCACGCGTGCCCTCAACAACTTTTACATGGACCCGAAGAGTATCTCCGGCACGGAACTGGGGAACGGGACGCTCCGCCACCAGTTTCTCGATTTGCTCTTGTTCTAGCTTTTCAACCGTATTCATGGTCTTCACCCTTTTATCAAAAATTACGCTTCCAACGATCCCACAGGTCTCGTCTTCGTTCCTTTGTCAATTCCTCGGACTGGCGTCGTCGCCATTCCCGTATTCTCTCATGATGCCCCGACAGTAAAACTTCCGGGACCGAACGGCCTTCCCAGACCGGTGGGCGGGTATAATGGGGATATTCCAATAACCCGTCCGCAAAACTTTCTTCTTCCAGCGATTCCCTGTTCCCCGTCACACCGGGAATAAGGCGAACCACCGCATCCAATAACGCCAGCGCCGCAATCTCTCCACCGGACAGGATAAAGTCGCCAAGGCTGACTTCCTCCACATTGCGGGTTTCCAGCACCCGCTCGTCCACCCCTTCAAAACGACCGCAGACCATAACCGCGCCCGGTCCGTCGGCCAGTTCCCGCACAAAGGCCTGATCGATGGCCCGGCCACGAGGGCTGAAGTAGATCACCCGCATCATTCCTTCCGTCGATGCCAGCGCCGCATCAATTGCAGGGGCCAGCACGTCCGGTCGCATTACCATTCCGGCACCGCCGCCGAAAGGACTGTCATCAACGACACGATGCTTGCCCTTGGCAAAATCGCGTATGTTGCTGACCTTCAGGTCCCACGCACCTTCTTCCAATCCCTTGCCCGCAAGGCTTAACCCAAGTGGCCCCGGAAACATTTCCGGGAAAAGGCTCAAGATATGGGCGGTCCAGACCATCCGCTTTCCCGTCACCCGTCACCTCGCGCTACGACTTATACCGCGCCTTGCGGAGACTCCGGATTTTCAAAAAAATCCTCACTCAACTCAACGACAACCCGGCCTCCCGAAATATCCACCTCGGGCACCATTTCGACGGTAAAGGGAACCAGTACCGCCGATCTATCGCCTTTGCTTTCCGGCACGATCTCCAGCATGTCCCCTGCACCAAAGTCATGCAGACGCAGGATTGTTCCGAATTTCATTCCATCCTGAAAGAATACCGGCAGGCCGATAAGATCGACGTGATAATATTCTTCCACTTCTTCTGTCTCGGGCAACCGGTCCCGCGCAACATAAAGCTCTGTCCCCTTTAGGGCCTCGGCTGCGTTGCGGTCTGATATACCCTCAATTCGCACGACCGGCAAACCTTTGCTGAGTCCGACAACTTTCAATTTATAAGTCGTTTTTCCCAATTGATCCTGCAAGGGACCGTAGGCCACAATATCTTCGGGGTTTTCAGTGAAGCTTTTCACCTTCAACTCGCCCTTGATACCTTTTGCCCCGACGATCACGCCCAGCAGCAACATGCTTGCCTGCGGCATAACGATACGCCCTTAAACTTCCGCCTTCTGATCAGCCTCGTCAGCCGAAGCATCTTCAACAGGAGCTTCTTCCGCCACAGCTTCTTCAGCCGGAGCCGCTGTAGCTTCAACCGCGGCATCTTCCGCCGCTTTCTTTGCTTCCGCCTGCACGCGTAGACGCTCCTGCGCCTTGGCCTTCGGTTTGGCTTTTTCCGGGTTGCTGCGAGCCGGCTTTTCACCAAGGCCGGCAACTGCCATCAGGCTGACAACACGATCTGTCGCCTTGGCGCCATTACCAATCCAGTACTGAATGCGGTCGGCATCCAGAGAAACACGATCCGCACTATCCTTTGGCAGCATCGGGTTGTATGTGCCCAGACGTTCGATATACCGTCCATCGCGCGGGCTGCTGGCTTCAGCAACGACGACACGATAGAAAGGCCGCTTTTTAGCACCCTGACGGGTGAGGCGAATTTTCAATGCCATATTTAGATTCTTTCCTTTAACAGACTCAATTTCGGTTACAATTTCATTCCCGGCGGCAAAAGGCCCTGCATGCCTCCGCGTGCGATACCTTTTTTGCCGAGTTTCTTCACTTTTTTCATCATGCCCGCCATCTGCTTATGCTGTTTCAGCAAACGGTTGACATCCTGAACGGTCATGCCGGACCCCGCGGCAATTCTCTTCTTGCGGGAAGCGGCAATAATTTGCGGGTTTCGCCGTTCCTTTGGCGTCATCGACTGGATCATGGCTTCCTGGCGGACCAGGAGCTTGTCGTCGAGGTTAGCTGAATCCAGTTGCTTCTTCATTTTGCCGACACCCGGCAGCATCCCAAGCAACCCGTTCATGCCTCCCATTTTACGCATCTGGCGCAGCTGGCTCGCGAGGTCATCAAGGTCGAACATGCCCTTCTGCATTTTAAGGGCAAGCTTTTCAGCTTCGTCCTTCTCAATGGTCTCGGACGCCCTTTCAACCAACGAAACAATATCGCCCATGCCAAGAATGCGGTTGGCAATTCGATCGGGATGGAAAGCTTCCAGCGCGTCAAGTTTTTCGCCCGTGCCTAACAGCTTGATGGGACAGCCGGTTACCTCACGCATGGAAAGGGCCGCGCCACCGCGTCCGTCGCCGTCGATACGGGTCATGACAATGCCGGTTACATCGACGCGGGCCTTGAACTGCTCGGCCACATTGACCGCGTCCTGGCCTGTTAGGCTGTCAACAACCAGCAGGGTTTCCGTAGGGTGGGTGTTGCGATGGACCGCATCCATCTCGGCCATCAACTCTTCATCCACATGCAGACGGCCGGCTGTATCGAGAAGGACAACATCGATACCCTGCAACCGCGCCGACTGAACGGCGCGATTCGCAATATCCACCGGCATTTGCCCGACAACGATCGGCAACGTGGCCACACCCGTTTGTTCACCAAGAATTTTAAGCTGTTCCTGGGCGGCGGGACGGCGCACGTCGAGGGAGGCCATCATGACCTTCTTGCCCTGTTTTTCCGTCAGCCATTTGGCGATTTTCGCCGTTGAAGTGGTTTTACCGGAACCCTGCAGGCCGACCATCATATAGACGACCGGCGGCACTGCCACCAGGTTCAATTCCTGATGTTCGGATCCCAGCATCTCGATCAGCTGATCATGAACGACCTTGATGACCATTTGCGCCGGGTTTACGGATTTCAGGACTTCCGTACCAACAGCTCTGGTTTTGACCCGCTTGATAAAGCTCTTGACGACCGGCAGCGCAACATCCGCCTCAAGAAGGGCAACACGCACTTCGCGCATAGCCTCCGAGACATCCGCTTCCGAAAGGGCCCCGCGCTTGGTCAACCGTCCAAGGACTTCACCCAGTCTGCCTGTCAAACTTTCGAACATTCGGTAACTAACCTGCCCAAACTACGTTGCAATTCCATCTCGCGACGACTGATTCAAACAACGCAAAAAAGCGCCAGGGCGCGAAACTCGCGGGCTGGCGGATACCCAAATGGTACTTCTATGTTGCGACTCAGTTGTCTTGAGTGGCCGGAATTAGCCACAGTCATCGTCATAAGTCAAGCAGAACTCATGGCTTATCGTCCATAAATATGCTGGACCGGAAGCGTACAAACGCCTATATCGCGGGTTATGGAACCGATACCCTTCATAAAGATGCACGGTCTTGGCAATGATTTCGTCATTATTGACGGACGTGAACGACTGCCCGAACTTTCGGCTGCCGCCTTGCGTGCGATTGCCGATCGGCATCGCGGCGTTGGTTATGACCAGCTTATTGTCATGGAACCGGGTAGTCCGGATGCTGAGATTTTCATGCGTATTTATAACGCGGATGGAAGCGAAGCTGAAGCCTGCGGCAATGCTACGCGCTGCGTTGCACATATGCTTATGCAGGAAAGTGGCAAGGAAGATATTATCATAGAAACGCGCGCCGGATTGCTGGCCGGAACAAGAGGCGACCACGGAGACATTGTCATTGATATGGGAAAGCCAAGGCTTGAATGGCAGCAGATCCCCTTATCGCAAGCCGCGGACACCGCGCATGTGCAGCTTGAAATCGGCCCCCTCTCCGATCCGGTTGCTGTCAATATGGGCAATCCCCACGCGGTTTTCTTTGTCGATGACGCCGAGGCTGTTGATCTTGAAAAATGGGGCCCGATCGCGGAGACACACCCGCTGTTTCCAGAAAAAGCCAATATCAGCGTTGTCAGTAGAATGGGTGACGGTGAGTTTCGGCTGCGGGTCTGGGAACGCGGCGTCGGAATCACGCTTGCCTGTGGGTCGGCGGCCTGCGCCACTATGATTGCCGCCAACATCCGCGGACTTGCAGGTAAAAGCGCCAGGTTGCATCTTAACGGCGGGCCGCTCGATATGCGTATCGACGAAAATGGTCATATCTTTATGGGCGGAGCAATTGCAACCTCCTTCAGCGGTTTTCTGAGTACTGACTTGTTTAAGGGAGCCGCATGATGGGGGGGATAAAACCACTTGCCGCGCCAGAGGTTATTACTTTCGGGTGCCGCCTCAACACATATGAATCCGAAGTCATGCGCGGCCATGCAACAGCGGCGGGCATGACCAATGCTGTCATCATCAACAGCTGTGCCGTCACCAATGAAGCCGAACGTCAGGCCCGGCAGGCCGTGCGAAAAGCGCGCCGTGATTACCCGGAGGCAAAAATCATTGTTACAGGCTGTGCCGCCCAGACCAACCCCGGCCAGTTTGCGAAAATGCCAGAGGTTGACCAAATTCTCGGTAATCTAGAAAAACTGGAACCGCACTCTTTCGGCCTGGAACAAAGCGAGCGGGTGCAGGTCAATGATATTATGTCTGCGGAAGAAACCGCGGGTCATCTGATAGAGGGATTTGATGGTCGCGCCCGGGCCTTCCTGCAGATCCAGAATGGCTGCAACCATCGGTGCACTTTCTGCATTATCCCCTACGGTCGTGGCAACAGCCGGTCCGTTCCACTTGGTGCCATTGTTGATCAGGCACGCTCCCTAGCCCAGAATGGGTATAAGGAATTTGTCCTGACGGGTGTTGACATCACCGCCTATGGTGAGGATCTGCCGGGTCGGCCAGCATTAGGCCAGATGTGCCGCCGTCTGCTTGCCGCCGTACCGCAAATTAGACGTTTGCGTCTCTCTTCACTCGATCCGGTGGAAGTGGATGAGGACTTGTGGCACCTGATCGAGACCGAACCCCGCCTGATGCCACATCTTCATATAAGCCTTCAGGCCGGAGATGATATGGTCCTGAAGCGGATGAAGCGTCGGCACCTGAGAGAGGATGTTTATGCCTTTGTCGAAAGGGCCCGCAAGCTCCGGCCCGACGTTGTTTTCGGTGCAGATATCATTGCGGGGTTTCCAACCGAGACTGATGAAATGGCGGAGAACAGTTTAAAACTTGTTGAGGAATGCGATATTACCTATCTGCATGTTTTCCCATATTCCGCCCGCCCCGGCACGCCCGCCGCGAAAATGCCGCAGGTTCCGGGCGATATTCGCAAAACCCGCGCTGCCGCCCTCCGCCATGCGGGAGAGCGTAATCTCGCGCAGTTTCTTGAAAGTCTGGTCGGAACGGAACAGTCCGTGCTGGTCGAAAATGAGACAACTGGCCGAACCCTGCATTACGCGCCGGTGGATCTCGAGTTTACCGCAACCGGCGGCGACATAGTTACCGTATTTATCAGTGGCACGGACGGCAGGAAGTTGCTCGCCTGCGCAACAGAACAGAACGCGTGATGAGTGAAGCAAGAGAGAAAAAAGGCTGGCTACGGCGTTTAAGCGATGGGCTGAAACGTTCCTCCGGCGCGATATCGAGTGGAATTTCCGATATCTTCACGAAACGCAAGCTTGATGATGATGTCATAGAGGAGTTGGAGGAACTGTTGATCAGCGCCGACCTTGGCGTTTCGACAGCGGCCCGCATTTCGGCCAACATCGCAAAATCCCGCTATGATAAGGAAATCGCACCGGAAGAAATCCGCAACGCTCTGGCCGATGAGGTTGCCGCCATTCTCGATCCGGTGGCGAAACCCTTCGAACTTCTGGAAAACCGCAAACCCCATGTAGTTCTGGTTGTCGGGGTCAATGGTTCGGGCAAAACTACGACCATTGGCAAGTTTGCGAAACAATACAGTGCCATGGGCAAAAAAGTGGTTCTTGCCGCAGGCGATACGTTTCGCGCGGCAGCGGTTGAACAGTTGCAAGTCTGGGGACAACGCACAGGCTGTGACGTTGTCACCACCAAAGTTGGCGGCGATGCGGCCGGGCTCGCCTATACTGCCCTTGAGAAAGCAAAGAATGATAGTGCCGATTTATTGCTGATCGATACGGCGGGACGTTTGCAGAATAAATCCGACTTGATGGCGGAACTTGAGAAAATTCTTCGCGTCATAAAAAAGCTCGACCCGGATGCACCGCATTCGTGCCTTCTGGTACTGGATGCGACGACGGGCCAGAATGCCCTGAACCAGGTGGAAATTTTTGGGAAAATCTGCAGTGTCACCGGGTTGGTCATGACCAAGCTGGACGGCACTGCACGAGGCGGTGTTCTCGTCGCGATTTCGGATCGTTTCGGCCTGCCGGTCCATGCAATTGGTATTGGCGAAGGCGAAGATGACCTGCAAGCCTTCGCCGCAACGGACTTCGCCCGCGCCCTGTCCGGCGTCGGCAGCAACTAACAGGACCATGTATCCATGACCAGCAACAAACCGATGCCCAAAGGATTGAAACCGGCGACAGAGCTGGGGCCAATACTGATTTTCTTTGCGGCCTATTATTTTGGCAATCTGTTTATCGCGACCGCAGCCATCATGGTCACAACGCTGCTTGCGCTTGCCATTTCCTATTACTACACCCGAACCCTGCCGATGATGCCGTTGGTCACAGCCGTGGTCGTAATGGTTTTTGGCTGCCTCACCTTATATCTCAATGACGAAACCTTCATCAAGATGAAGCCGACAATCATCTACGCGATTTTTGCGGCTGTTTTGTTCGTCGGTCTAATGCTTGGAAAATCCTTCATCAAAATCCTGTTTGACAATTTCTGGAACCTGGATGATGCGGGCTGGAAAAAGCTTACAGTCCGACTAGCGGTTTTTTTCCTGTTGATGGCCATTGCAAATGAAGTCATCTGGCGGAATTTCTCAACCGAAATTTGGGTAAATGCCAAGGTTTTTGGCTTCACAGCCGCAACCTTCCTGTTTTTCGTCGCGCAGGTGCCCTTGATAACCCGGCATAGCAATCAAGAAAAAACCACTCCGGACGCATGAGCCTCCGATACTTTCCTCTCGACGGCACTGATTTTCGCTTGAGTATGGGCCTCCAGGCCTTGAAAGACCGTTCATGGATCGACACTGATCAAAACTATGCTCGGGATATCGCGGAAAAGAACAAACTGCTTCGGGAGCGTCGTGATCAGGTCTATGCCGAGACAGCGGAAAGCTATACCGCGCAACAGAAAATCTTCCGTCTGGTGACGGAAGAGCTTGCTGCCAACCATCCCGAAATTACGCCATCCTCTTCAGTGGAAGATGAGACAAGTTCGCTCATTCGTGCGGCACTTTTGGTGCAGGAAGATCTCGTCCTAATGCGGGAATGTGCCGAAGGATACGCCCTTGCAGCGGCTTGTGTCTGCTTTCCGACCGGTTGGAGCCTGCCGGAGAAAGTCGGCAAGGTTATGCAGGCCATTCACCAACCGGTTCCCGGACTGAATTCGCGCATCGGCAAACCCATCGACCGTTTTTTCCGCAATCTGAGAGCCGGTAAAAAAGTAGAGCGCTTTAACTGGGGATTATATGACAGCAGCGCGCTGTTTCAGCCCAGCTGGTGGCGCGAGGAACGAGCGGTTGACACATCAATCGCCCGGGAAAATGTCGGCAGTAAGATCTTTTTCCGGGTAGAACGTCAAACCCTGCAACGGCTTGGCGATGACCCGGACATTCTATTCACCATCCGGATCTTCAACAGCAGCCTTGCTGAAGTATGCGAAAGCGGGAGCCGGGCGAAACGACTTCTGCATGGCCTGCAAACCATGAATGCCGATATGCGGGCGTATAAATCGCTTCCGCGTTATGAGCACCTCATCACTGATTACCTGAAACAGGCCACCGCCTAGTTTCCAAAAACGGTGGTCAGGATTTCCGTTGTCCGCTTAACCGGATCGTTGCGAATGGCGGCTTCCTCTTCTGCCAGATAATGAAACAGCCCCTCAAGTGTCATATCCGTCGTATAATCTGTCAGGTTGGACTTAATATCCGGGACGAGCGGAAAAGTCTTATATTGCGCAACCAGACGGTCATAGAGGGAAATCGCACCGACGTCCTGCAGTGATTGCTCGATGATCGGGCGAATGGTTTCAGTCAGCTCCCCGGTTGACACTTTCCGAAAATACTGCGTTGCCGCGTCATCGGGTCCGTTGTAAATGCCCTGCGCATCCTTGACTGTCATTTCGGATATCGCGTTCATAAGGATTTCCCTGGTTTTCGGCGCGGCCGCCTCCGCACCGCGGTTCAACCGCTCCTCCAGATCGTCGGCCATGCTGGAAAGGCCGAATTTCTTCATCAGTGACTGCGCCTGCTGCATCTTTTCCGGGAGTGGAATATGAATGGCCGGATCGTCATTATATCCGCCTGTCGTCCCGATCTGACTTACGACCGTTTCCGTTCCGACTTGCAGGGCTTCCTTGAGGCCCTCGATTATCTGGATGGTAGAAAGATTGCTTGTGGCGCTGCTGCCAGAACCACCTGTCACAGAAGACGCCGAGTCCGTAATCTTCTTTTGAAGGTTGTCCAGCAACCCGGCCTGCGCATTCATGTTGATACCAAGCCCGACTAGCGCACCTATGACAACTGCGGCCATTGTCTTTTTCATTCTGATTTTCCTTTTTCGTGCCGGTTAGCGGCGTATAATCTCAAGTGACTTTTCAAGCATGTCACCAACAGCATTGGAAAAGGGAGTGAAACTCTCTTTATCCTTGATTTCCTGATACTGATGTAGCGCCCAATAGACAGTTGGAAAGGCAAGATCATTCCAGGGTATATCTGCCCAGTTGAACAACTTGACTTCAAGCGATTCAGGGCCCGCCGAGAATTCTGGCTCTTTAAGGATGGATCGATACATGATCTGTACCTGACTGATATGCGTTACGCTGTAAACGGCAAGCAGGTCGCGAATATGAATTTCAGCCGTTGCCTCTTCATAGGCCTCACGAATGGCGCCGGCTGCGGTCGTCTCATTCTGTTCAAGATATCCAGCCGGAAGGGTCCAGAATCCCTTGCGCGGGTTAATCGCGCGCCTGCAGAGCAGGAACTTTTCTTCAAAGATAACGACCGACCCCACAACGATCTTGGGATTATCATAATGTACCCAACCGCAATCGGCGCAGACATGACGCTCCATATTGTCGCCTGCGGGAATCTTGCGCTCAAAGGCATAGTCATCTGGATTTATTGACGTCAATGACCATTAATCTTTCGGTTACTTAAAGTGACACGGTATCAATTTTCGCCCTTATCGGAAAGACTCTTTATCGCCGTTTCTGCGGCAATATAAACGGGAGAGCCTTCTTCTGTCACCGCTTGCAGCCGCCGCCAGAGTTCGCTGGCCGCTGCATTATTTCCTTCTGCTGCTTCGGCGACACCCAGGTACCAAAGGGCTTGCGGATGCTCCGGGCTTTTCTCAAGTAGCATGCGATAGAGCGCGATGGCCTGCGCAGGCGGCATGCCACCATCTCCCGCCATTTGTACATGGGCAAAGGCTTCTGCCTCGATCGCGGCAAGATTGTCCGGTTTCAGCACACGCGCCCGACTATAAGCCTCCACCGCTTTCTCATAGTCTTGCAAGGTGGAATATGCCTGACCGAGGCGCATTAACCCGTCAAATTCCGGTACCTCCTCCATACGCAACGCCAACCCCTCAACCATGGAGGCGATCATTTCCTGCCGCTCTTCCGGAGTCATGTTCGCTGCAGCGGCTATATCCTTGTCCGTCGGTCCTTTGCCTTCGGCAGGATTGCTTTTACGAGAGAACAGATCCCCAAGTTCCGTGCCGGTCATTTCCGCCGTTTGTTCTATTCGCCGCGCCAAAACCGGCATGAAAGGAGCATCCATCGGGCTTTCCTCATAAAGCGCAATCCATTTCTGAAGGGCCCCGGCCTTATCTCCGGCTTCGGCATCCCTCAGCGCAAGATAGTAACGTGCTCCGGGGTTATCCGGATCGAGCGCAAATGCTTTTTCGAAGGCTTCTTCCGCCGCCGCCGTTACATTCCCTTCAGCCGCAAAATAATAGTTTTCCCCCGCGCCGATATAAAGTTCCGTCGCCTTCGGTGCCAGTAGCGTCGCCTTTTTATAGGTTTCCGCAGCCTCCTCATATCGTTCTACCCGGCTCAATGTCCGGGCGAGAAGCACCCAGCCTTCAAGGTTATCCGGCTGTTCCTTCAATGCGTCGATAACGCGTTGGATCAATGGCGCGACATCCCGTGATCGCAGCTCTTCCGCATCGGCCGCGAGGTCCCGTGCCGCGAGCGGTCGTGCCGGATCATCAGGGGACCCCAAATCAGCATAAAGGACGAAACTAGCCGCTGGAACAAAAATACCAAGCAGCAGCACAACTTGCCAATGCCGCCGACTGCCTCCGGAGGAAGAGGGTCGGCTTTCAGAGCGGCCCAAGCGTAACATACGCCGCTTGATTTCCAGTTCCATCGCCTCTGCTTCAGATTTTCCGATTGTCCCACGTGCAACGTCTGCCGCTAGCTCATCCAGTTGCTGACGATAAACGGCCAGCCCCTGATCCGCACGACGGCGTCGCATCTGGCCTGTACGTAAAAACGGCAAGGCAAGAATAGTAATAGCGACCAGCAGGATCAGGGAGGCGACAATCCAGATCATGAGTTACGCCCGAATCTATCGGTTTCGGGATTAATCAAGTCCTTCAATTCCGCTTCTTCGTCCGCCGTAAGTTCGTTTGCGACTTCCATGTCAGGCTGTCGGTTGCGACCCCGAAGGAACATAAACGCTGCAAATGCCCCCATGATAAAAATCACCGCCGGTCCCAGCCAGAGAAAAAGCGTGCTGAGTTTGAACTGCGGGTCCAGCAATACCCAATCCCCGTATCGGATGACCAGAAACTCGCGAACCTTGTCGTCATCTTCACCAAGGGAAACACGTTCCCGGACGATCTGTCTCAGGTCTTTTGCAAGATCGGCATTGCTGTCGAGAATGGATTGATTTTGACAAACAAGGCAGCGGATGCCCGCCGAAATTTCCCTCGCCCTCGCCTCCATCTCTGGATCATCCAGTCGCTCCTCTATGAACACAGCCGAGGTTGAAAGCAAGACCATCGGGGCAAACAGCAACGCCAGAATTAATGATCGCAACCCTGACTTCACGATCCTGCCTCTTTCAGCAAAGGCCGGATACGGATATCGAATATATCCTTACTAACGGGACCGATAATTTTATCAAGAATCTTGCCATCGGCACTGATTACAAAGGTTTCAGGAACGCCATAAACGCCGAAGTCTATACCAACCCGTCCCTTCAGATCCATACCCGTTCGTTCATACGGATTCCTGTGACGATTGAGCCACTGAGCAGCGGCATTCGGTTTATCTTTATAGTTAAGTCCGTATATTTCAACGAGATTTTGCTTTTTAAGTTCCATGAAAAAAGGATGCTCCGCCAAACAGGCAACACACCAGGAGGCAAAGACATTCAGCAACGTCACCTTGCCAGTTGCCAGGTCCGCCTGCGCAAGGCCCGGTCCATACCCCGGCACGGGATCCAGCGAGAATTCAGGTGCGGGTTTGCTGACAAGCTCGGACGGAATCTCCGCTGGATTCAGATTAAAAAGCGCATACCACATAACCACAGCGATCGCTGCAAAAGTCAGAACAGGTGCCGAAAATCTTAAACGCATCGTCTTACCCTTTCACGCCCGACGGGGCGGAAGACACAGCAGGCTCCTGCTTCGCCCGTTCCGGTGCCCCAAGACGCAAACGCCTGTCACTCAGGCTAAGCGCACCTCCCGCAAACATGACAAATGCGCCGATCCAGATCCAGGAAATGAACGGCTTGTGATAAATCCGGACTGCATAGCCTCCCTTTCCATCGGCTTCCCCAATCACTGCATAAAGATCAGCACTCAGCATGGGCCGAATAGCAGCTTCCGTTGTTTCCATCGGCGGATCGGTATAACGCCGCTGCTCGGGATAGAGATAAACGCCCTTATTTCCGCCGGTATAGGCCAGAAAGGTTCCCCGGACCGCGTCATAATTCGGGCCCGTAATCGTCTCGGCGCCGTCAAAACGAAAATCATATCCACCAACTGTCACAATTTCGCCAGGTCGCATTACACCAAGATGCTCCGATTGCCAGGACTCAGACGCTGTAATACCCAGGATAACGAGCGCCACACCGATATGCGCGACTGTCATGCCATGGGCACTCCGCGGGAGCTGTATCATCCTTTTCCAACTGCTCGCCAACGGGCCGCGGAACAGTTTGATCCGTTCCATCCATTCGAGCACGGAACCGACCAGCAACCAGGCAAAAAGCCCCATACCGAGAAGTGCCATGATTGGCGCGCCTGTCTGCCACCACCATATGAATCCGGCGAAGGCAAGCGCCACCAACAGCGCAAATTTTAGGCGCGAGATAACGCCGGCAAGATCGCCGCGCTTCCAGGCCAGAAACGGCCCAAACGCCATCGCTGCGACCAGCGGGATCGCGAGCGGCAGAAAGGTCGCCTCAAAATAAGGTGGGCCGACGGAGACTTTTGCACCCGTGAAGGCATCGAGGAAAATCGGGTAAAGTGTCCCGAGGAGAACCGTCGCCGTTATAGTGGAAAGCAACAGATTATTCAGGACCAGCGCGCCTTCCCGACTGATCGGGGCGAACAATCCTCCCCCTTTCATCATCGGCGCGCGAATACCGTAAAGAAGCAATGATCCGCCAATCACAAATATCAGGAACATCAGGATAAATACGCCCCGTGCCGGGTCAGAGGCGAAGGCATGAACCGAGTTCAAAACGCCGGACCGCACAAGGAAGGTGCCCAGAAGGCTCAGGCTAAAAGCAATAATCGCAAGCAGAATTGTCCAGTTTTTTAGCGCATCGCGTTTCTCGACAACAATCGCGGAATGCAGCAGCGCCGTCGCCGCCAGCCAGGGCATAAAAGAGGCATTCTCAACCGGATCCCAGAACCACCAGCCTCCCCAGCCAAGTTCATAATACGCCCACCAGGAACCAAGCGCTATCCCGATGGTGAGGAAACCCCAGGCCGCCAGTGTCCATGGTCGCACCCAGCGCGCCCATGCCGGATCGACCCGCCCTTCGATCAGGGCAGCAATCGCGAAAGAAAATGTGATCGATAGCCCGACATAACCAAGATATAGAAAGGGCGGATGAAAGGCGAGCCCAGGATCCTGCAACAACGGGTTGAGGCCGTTACCATCAAGGGGCGCCGGATTGACCCTTTCAAACGGATTGGAGGTAAACAGGATGAACATCAGGAAGCCGACACCAATCAACCCCTGTATCGCCAGCACCCGCGCCTTCAGGCCATCCGGCAGGTTTCGCCCAAAAAGGGCTACTGCCAGACCGAAAAGCGCCAAGATCCAGCTCCACAAGAGGAGAGAGCCTTCATGGTTGCCCCAAACGCCGCTTATTTTATAGAGCATCGGCTTTAGAGAATGTGAATTGTTCACGACATTCAGGATTGAAAAATCACTGGTGACATAGCCAACGGTTAAACAGGCGAAAGCGCCGGTAATTGCCGCAAACTGGACAAACGCCGCATTACTGGCAAAGCGCATCATTGGACGATTGCTGCGGGCTGCGCCGACCAGCGGCAGCACACTTTGAAAACAAGCCGTGACCAACGCCAGAATAAGGACGAACTGACCAATTTCAGCAACCATCAGTCACCCTCCTCCGGTTTCCACTGTCCTGATTTTTTCAGTGCCTCCGCAACTTCGGGCGGCATATAGTTCTCGTCATGCTTTGCCAATACATTGGTTGCGATGAAAAGGCCGTCATCCGACAGGGAGCCCTCAGCGACAACTCCTTGTCCTTCACGGAATAAATCGGGGAGCATTCCGTCAAACGTAACCGGGATCGCTTCGCTGAGATCGGTTACACGAAAACGGTGCGTAACTCCCTCACTTTCGACGCTTCCCTCTTCAACCAGGCCGCCTAGGCGAAAATTCCGCCCCGGTGAAATAGGCTTTTCCACAAGATCGGAGGGGCTGCGGAAAAAGACAAGGCTGTCTTCAAACGACGTCAGTACCAGCACCGCAGCAAGCGTCAGTACACTCATACCCGCAAGGACAAAATATAACCGGCGTTTTTTGCGTGTCATGACTTGCTTTCCCCGACAACCGATGACGTATCGAATCCGCGTTTTTGCGAGCGCCGCCCCTCTACCACAGACAGTTCCCGCTTAACGGCTTTGAGCTTCTGGTGACTCCGAAAGTAGAGTGCCAGCAGCACAATTGCCGACAGGCCAAAGCAAGGCCAGACAAACAACCCGTAACCGCCCATGTCAAAAAATGTCGCGATCTGATTCACTATTTCCCTCAAATCCTGTATTTCCGGCGAATATACTTGGTCCATCCCTAAAATACACACCAGAAGACCTTTTCTGCGTCACAATGCCGCGATCCCGGTGAGGGTGCTTCATTGCTCCCGTAGTTCGGAAATCTGCATAACGCGAAGCCGCCGCTGTAAAATTTCGGTTCTCACACGGATTATCAGCACCATCACAAAGAAAGCTGTATACGCCAGTCCCATGATGAGGAGCGGAATCAAGATGGAACTATGTATCTTCGGCCCTGACATGGTGGCGACGCTCGCTGGCTGGTGAAGTGTATTCCACCAGTCAACAGAGAAGCGGATGACGGGAATATTAATAACCCCGACAAGGGCGAGGATCGCCGCCGCCTTTGCGGCCTTGGCCGAATCATCAAAGCTCTCCCAGATTGCCATATAACCCAGATAGAGGAAAAGCAGGATCAGCATACTTGTCAGCCGCGCATCCCAGACCCAGAATGTTCCCCACATCGGCTGCCCCCAGAGCGATCCGGTAACAAGGGCTAGAAAGGTGAAGGCTGCCCCGATTGGCGCGGCGGCTTTTGCTGTCAGGTCGGCAACCGGATGTTTCCAGATGAGCCCAACAGCTGAGGAAACGGCCATGATCGTATAGATCATAAGTGCCATCCAGGCGGCGGGAACATGAACGAACATGATCCGCACGGTATCCCCTTGCTGGTAATCCGGTGGGGCGACGAACAATCCCATATAGAGCCCGGCAATCAGAAGAATGACCGTCAGCCAGACGCTCCATGGATAGATCACGGAAATGATCGAAAGGAAACGTTTCGGGTTCGCATATTTATGTAGATCGATTGCCATGCTAACAACTGTTCATTTAATTTGTCCGTTACGAAAGGGATAGCCGCAACCCCGCCGCCGCCGCAAGCGGCCCGACCACCAGTGCTCCCAGCGAAACCCCGCCCAGCAACAAGAGATGCGGCGCAACGGCAAGCTGCGCAATCGCAGCATCAACCGCCGCCACACCAAAAATCAATACCGGTATATATAGGGGAAGTACCAGAAGTGACAACAAAACACCGCCACGCCGCATTCCCACGGTCAATGCCGCCCCGACGGCCCCGATCAGACTTAGCGCCGGCGTGCCAATCAGAAGCACAAACGTGATTGTCAGAATCCCCTCGGCGGGTATGTTCAAGGAGAGCGCCAAGACAGGGGCGACGATTATAAGTGGCAGGATCGATGTGAGCCAATGGGCCATGACCTTGGCAAGGACGAGAATCTCAACAGGCAACGGGCCTATCATCAGAAGATCCAGCGCGCCATCCTCAAAATCCGCCTGAAACATCCGGTCCAGCGTCAACAGGCAGGCGAGCAGCGCCGCCACCCAGAGGACACCCGGCCCGATCCTTGCTAAAATCGACAGTTCCGGTCCGACCCCGAGCGGAAATAATACGACCACAATCACGAAGAAGGAAAGACTTAGTGTCACTGTACTTCCCTGCCGGAATGCCAGCATGAGATCGCGGCGAACTAGCTGAAAAAATCTGCTCATGCCGCATTCTCACCCAGTTCAAGGAGCTTGACACCGTCAAGTTCCAGATCCTGATGAGTCGCGTAAATCGCCATGCCCCCAGCCGCAAGATGATGCAACAATCGCTCTTTGAACTGGCCGATATAATGTTGATCAAGGGCGCTGAGCGGCTCGTCCAGAATCCAGAGCAATGCCGGTGATGCCGCCAGCCGCGCAAGATTGACCCGTTTCTTCTGCCCTTGCGACAGAATTCCTGCCGATACATCCCGAAGCGGCATCAGATCAAACTCCGCCAGCGCAGACGTAACATCCGCCTCACCGTGAAAATTTGCCCAGAAAGTAATATTTTCCAGCACAGACATTGCACTTTTCAGAGCGTCCTGATGACCGAGATACTGATACGCGCCGATGTAATTTTCCGGATCCTCGAAAATATTTTCGTCCTGCCAGGTGATCGAGCCTGCCAGTGGCTTGAGTAACCTCGCGCATATTCTGAGTAGTGACGATTTACCGGCACCATTCCGACCGCGCACCCAGAGAGCTTCTCCCGGAGAGAGAGAGAAGGAAACATCCTCAAAAATAAGCTGGTCGGCCCGCTGACAAGCGAGATTATGGACGGAAAAAGTCATAACAGTTGCGTATTACTCCGAAGAGACAAGGTTCAGGAATCGCACAGTCTCCCTGAGTACAGCAAGAATCTTCCTTTCGCAAATATTTGGCACGCGCACTCTGTGCAAATTCGCAATGATTCAGATAGTGGCTTTTTTATTGGTGAGAGTGAACGCCAGAAGGCACGATAGCACTTGAGAATTTTTCTAATTTAGGGCACATACGCACATTATTGAACCAATGAACTGGTGCCGCTATGCTGGCATTTCCCGTTCCCCTTACCTTTTAAGGAGCGAAACGTTGACAACAATTGGCCACGACAGCCTGAATATTCGCCGTTCTCTCGATATCGACGGAGAGAAATATGACTACTACAGCATCCCGGAGGCAGAAAAAGCCGGCCTCGGTGATGTTTCCCGCCTCCCCTTTTCCCTGAAAGTCCTGCTTGAAAACCTGCTGCGCCATGAAGATGGCCGCACCGTAACATCGGAAGATGTAAGCGCTCTCGCTGGATGGCTGAAGGATCGCAAGGCGGACCGTGAAATCGCCTACCGCCCGGCACGCGTTCTGATGCAGGATTTCACCGGCGTTCCCGCAGTCGTCGATCTCGCCGCCATGCGCGATGCGATGGTTGCACTTGGTGGCGACCCCGAAAAGATTAATCCCCTCGCCCAGTGCGACCTCGTTATTGACCATTCAGTGATGGTCGACAAATTTGGCACGGCGGCTTCCTTCGGCCAGAATGTGGAACTGGAAATGGAGCGAAATGGCGAACGCTATGCCTTCCTGCGCTGGGGTCAGAAAGCATTCAACAATTTCCGCGTGGTTCCGCCCGGAACCGGTATCTGCCATCAGGTTAATCTGGAATATCTCGCGCAGACCGTCTGGACGACAAAGGATGAGAACGGTGCCGAGGTTGCCTATCCGGATACACTGGTCGGCACGGACAGCCACACAACCATGGTCAATGGTCTTGCCGTCCTTGGCTGGGGTGTTGGCGGGATCGAGGCGGAGGCCGTTATGCTCGGCCAGCCGATTTCAATGCTGATACCGGAAGTTGTCGGCTTCAAGCTGACCGGCAAGCTGAAGGAAGGAACGACTGCGACCGATCTCGTGCTGACAGTAACCCAGATGCTCCGGGCACAGGGCGTTGTCGGCAAGTTCGTTGAGTTTTTTGGTCCCGGCATAGCCGAGCTCGGGCTTGCGGACCGGGCGACAATCTCCAATATGGCGCCGGAATATGGTGCGACATGCGGTTTCTTCCCGATTGACGCCGAAACCATCAATTACCTCAACTTTACTGCCCGCGACCCAAAACGGGTGAAACTCGTTGAAGCCTACGCAAAGGCACAAGGGATGTGGCGCGACAACAACACGCCGGATCCGGAATTCACGGCGACACTGGAGCTTGATATTTCAACGGTGGAGCCGAGCCTTGCCGGGCCAAAGCGGCCGCAGGATCGTGTCCTGCTGTCGGACGCGGCGAGTTCCTTCAAGGAAAGCCTTCCGGAACTCGCCGGACCAAACGCCAACCTTGACGTCAAGGTCGATGTTGCCGGCACGGACTATAAAATCGGCCATGGTAATGTCATTATCGCGGCAATTACATCCTGCACCAACACGTCAAACCCGAGCGTTATGCTGGCTGCCGGACTGGTTGCGCGCAATGCGCTTAAGAAAGGCCTCACCGTCAAGCCATGGGTTAAAACCTCGCTCGCCCCTGGCTCCAAGGTGGTAACCGATTATCTTGAAAAAGCCGGTTTGCAGGATGACCTGGATGCGCTTGGCTTCAACCTTGTCGGTTATGGCTGTACGACTTGTATCGGCAATTCCGGTCCGGTCGATCCGCATATCGCCGACGCGATTGCAGAAGGCGAACTGGTTGCCTGTTCGGTTCTTTCCGGCAACCGTAACTTCGAAGGCCGCGTCAGTCCTCAGGCCAAAGCAAACTACCTCGCCTCTCCACCCCTCGTTGTCGCATATGCCATCGCAGGATCACTTCACGTCGATGTAACAAAAGATTCCCTCGGTAATGACAAAAACGGCAACCCCGTTTACCTGAAGGATATCTGGCCGAGCAATGCCGAAGTTCAGCAGACGGTTCGCGATGCCGTATCCCGTGATATGTTTGAGCATCAGTATGCCGACGTCTTCTCCGGCGACGCGACCTGGCAATCCATCAAGACAGCGGAAGGCCAGACATATAGCTGGAATATTGCGTCAACCTATGTCCAGCATCCCCCTTATTTCGAAGGCATGCAAAAGGAGCCCGGTGCATTTGAGGATATCAACGGCGCCCGTATTCTTGCTCTGCTCGCTGATTCAGTGACGACGGATCATATTTCGCCTGCAGGCGCAATCAAGGCAGATGGGCCGGCCGGCGAATATCTGACATCACATCAGGTAAGTCCGAAGGATTTTAATTCCTACGGTTCACGGCGCGGTAATGATCAGGTCATGACCCGCGGTACCTTTGCCAATATCCGCCTGCGCAATGAAGTAGCGCCAGGCACGGAAGGCGGCGTTACCCGCCACATGCCGGATGGAACTCAGATGTGGATCTTTGATGCCGCAGAGAAATACCGTGCGGAAGGAACGCCTCTCGTTGTCTTTGCAGGTAAGGAATACGGTACCGGATCAAGCCGTGACTGGGCCGCAAAGGGAACGTTGTTACTTGGAATCAAGGCTGTCGTCGCAGAAAGCTTCGAGCGTATCCACCGGTCAAATCTTGTCGGTATGGGCATTCTTCCCCTGCAATTTCCAGAAGGTGTGACGCGTAAAACGCTCAAACTGGATGGCAGCGAGGTAATCGACCTCACCGGCATAGAAGAAGGCATTACGCCAGGCATGAGCGTTCGCTGCAACATTACGCGAACAGACGGATCGTCGCAGTCGGTTGACCTTCTGTGTCGCATCGATACGCTGGATGAAGTTGAGTACTATCGTCATGACGGCATTCTCCAATACGTACTTCGGAATCTGTCGGCCAGCTAGTTCCGAACTAGAATGAAAATTCGAAAACGGCGGTCGTAAATGGCCGCCGTTTTTGTTCACCGCCCTCTCACTCACTGGTGATTTGTCTGTGAAGCGGTTATCAGCTAAATAGATTTCATGAAACAATTCCATACTAACTGCACTGTGATGATCCTTGTTGCCCTGCTCGGGATAACATTTACATTCAACGCGGCAATTGCCGAAAGTGCACACCAACCTACAACGGTCGTGGAACTCTTTACATCTCAGGGCTGCAGCTCCTGCCCTCCGGCAGACAAACTCCTTGGAGAACTCATTGAAAACAAGGATATTCTCGGCCTCTCCTTCGCGGTGACATATTGGGATTATATCGGCTGGAAAGATATCTTCGGCAGTGCCGATAATGACGCGCGACAGGTGGGATACCGGGGCCAGTTCAATTCACGATACGTCTATACCCCACAGATGGTTATTGGCGGCAAAGAGCATATTGTGGGTTCCGATCGAAGTGGTGTTGAGGCGTTGATTAAAAAGCAGGTCAACCACGCGACCCCCTTGCCCCTGCAATGGTCCTTTAGTGGAGACCAGCTTGTCATCAAGCTGCCCAAGACATCCGGGGATGCAACGCTTTGGCTTGTCGATATAGATCGTAAATCAGACGTGGATATTCAACGCGGCGAAAACACAGGCCGGATTATCACCTATCACAATGTTGTTCGTAAAATCCGCTCCCTCGGCGAATGGAAGGGAAACGCCAAGGACGTCACACTTGATCTTTTGGAAATGCGGGCAGACGGACGTGATGGCTGCGCCCTGATTATCCAACGGGCAGGTTACGATCCGATACTCGCCGCGCTGGAAATCAAGCTTTAATCAGCATTTGGTTGATCCCTTCCCAACTCTCGGGCACAATGTTCTGAAACAAGAACAAGAATGGTGCCAGATGACCAAGAAAGAAGTTCCCCTGAAACCTGCCGCAACCGTTTTGCTTGTCCGGGATCGGGTCAGCAAAAGCGACAAGATCGAAGTCTTCATGGTGGTTCGTCATCATCAGATTGATTTTGCTTCCGGCGCACTCGTATTTCCAGGCGGCAAGGTGGACGAGGGCGATATGGACCCGGCACTCATCGAATTTCTTCCCGAAAGCGAACGCGGCGACGATGCGTTACGCGGCTTTAAGATAGCCTCCATCCGCGAAAGTTTTGAGGAAGCCAACATCCTCCTTGCCCGTAACCGGGAGACTGGTGAGCTGGTCACTCACGATCGGCTGGAAATGCTGGCGGCAAAATATCGGATGCCGCTACAGAATGGTGAACTTCCCATCCTTGACATGGTCAAGACGGAGAATCTGGAACTGGCAACGGATCTCCTGGGACATTTCGCTCACTGGCTCACGCCTACTCATATGCCCAAGCGATTTAATACCCATTTCTTCATTGCCAAAGCGCCCCCTCACCAGCTTGCGGCCCATGATGGCGAGGAGTCCGTGGATTCTGTCTGGGTTGGCCCAAATGAAATATTGGAGGAGGCGGACAAAGGGAACTATACAGTAGTTTTTCCGACCCGGATGAATGTTGAGGTCCTCGGCCGCTTCAACTCCAGCCAGGACGCTGTTGAAAATGCCAAGGGAACGAACACTTTCTCGGTTCTTCCGCAAATGGAAGTGACGGATGAAGGCAAGTTCCTGTTAATTCCAAAGGAAGCAGGATATAGCGTCACCCGCCGCCGGATTGATCAGATTATGGATCGGTAATCAGGCAAGCAGGGAGAGGGCAAGACCCACTCCCTTCGAAAGAAGAGTGAATAAGGCACGATCCCGCTTTTGCCGCTGCGTAATCCAGTTTGATAAATCGCTGAGGTCCGACTTGCAGTCTTGAAACTCGTTCGTGAGGGCACTGTATTCTGCGTCGCGCTCGTCCAATTGGTGAACCTGCAATGCCTGTATCTCTCCGTAGAGAGCCGCTTTTGCCGTTTCAAGTTTGGCAAGTTGAGTTGAAGGTAAATCAGACGCCGTTTGAGAGTTCAATGCGTCCAGTGCGTCTTGTAGCTTTGTGAGAGCTGCTTCATTGCTGGTTGTCATCTTTTTTTCCACTTGGTTGCAAAGTAGTGGGGGTGGTTTGGTCATTTTGCGCAGTCACAGAATTATCTGTTAATTCCAGAAGCACTGATTTTGTCTCAGCCGCCGCTTTTAGGAGCCCTTGCACTTCTCTCTGAAAGGAAGAGCTTTTTAGTGCTGCGGGTAGCGAGGAAAGTCGCGATTTTTGTGCTGCTTTAAGCGTATCGCTGATGGCTTTATGGGCGGCAACCATTGCGACCAGAGCCGCCTGCGTATCACTCAGCAACTTGTCGAACGACAAGCCGAGCTTCTGGATTGAGACAATTTTCCTGATAACATCGCGTAGCGGCAAAGTATTCGAGGTGTCGCTCTGACTTGACTGCGCCAGTTTGTCAGTCCAGATATTTGCATCAAATTTGACGGCACTCTTGACGATTGCACGCAATCCACCCTTGCAAAGGCGGATGCTGGACAGAGTGGCATCAAGGTCATTTTTTGGAAAGGTGTAGCTGCATTTGCTCGATTGATCCTCCGGCGCACCGATATCAAAATACAGCAGGGTTGCCGCTTTCTTCAGCGTTGTATTTCCTTTTTGCACGATGGGGAGCAAACGTCTATCACGTGCGGGCAGGATAAGCAGTTCGTCGAACAGGCTGAGATCACTTACGAGTTGCCCGGAGTCCATGAGAGATAGAGAATGGCCAATGCTGAAATTATCAGAACTTAATGATTTCAGATTTTCCGCCGCGCCGGAGAACGCCCTGTAAACGGACGAAATCGACTGACCGGACGCAACGACGGCCAACGTCTCCGCATAGCCTTCAAGCGCTGTCAGGAGGTTTTTCCTGGCTGCAATGTCCATGGCCTTGAATAGCGGCTTGAAGTTTGGCTCCGGATGCCCTCCAAGCTCCAGCTGGAACTCTAAGTTATCCATAAAGCCAAGGGTATTGAGATCCTCCGCCAGTTCAAATTCACTCTCGATGATCGCAGTGAGTACGACGGCGCCACGGGAGAATTCATCAATTTCCTCTGTTAACAGCGTGTCATCAACTATGCTGCATGACGCGAGGCCGAGCATGATACAAACAATCAGGAAAATTTGCGGGCGCGGTTGCATGAAAAGACGCAATCTTTTTTAAATTCGATCCCCGTCTATTTGTATATTGATTGTATTAATTTCAATATATTTAATTATAAGTAGTATTTTTATGCTCGCTCAACAGGAGGATACACTCACATCAACCGAGTTATCGCCGATGTATCTCCTGAAACGGCCTTCAGAATGACCTTTATGCTAATCTATGGGAATTTCAGGCGGAAATGCTGTCCGCCATAAAACTGGCCATTCGCTTGGAGAAGGCAACAGGATCGGCGACAGGGTCCCCCTCCACGATATGCGCCTGGTCAAGAAGCAGGAGGGCCGCATTTTCCAGGGCATCGGACGCACCATTTTTCCTGGCGCTCGCCGCCAGCTTTGCGATCAATGCATGCTTGGGGTTCAGCTCCAAAATCCGCAGGCTGTCCCCTGCGCCAAATTGCTTGTGTGCCTTGAGCAGTTTTTCCAGGTGAATGTCCATATCGCCGTCATCCGCGACAAGACATACCGGGCTCCCGGTAAGGCGAACAGACGTCCGAACATCCTTTACCTTGCCTTCCAATGCTGTTTTGAACAAGGCGATCAGACTATCCATGTCACCTTCTTCAGGTTTTGGCGCATCTTCCTTGCCCGCTTCGGTATCCGTGAACTTGTCGAGTTCGGCTGCGCCGCGCGTTATTGACTTGAACGGTTTCCCGTCAAATTCGGTTATCCGGCTCAGCCAGAAACTATCGACGGCGTCCGCCAGCAGGAGAACTTCAATTCCCTTCGCCGCAAATCCCTCGAGCTGCGGGCTGGATTTAAGAGCGCCGAGGTCTTCACCGGTTATGTAGTATATGGCGTCCTGTCCTTCTTTCATGCGGGATACATAATCAGCGAGGTTCGTTTGGGTTTCCGTTGTCGTGCTGTTAAACAGCGAGATTTTCAGTACGCGTGCCCCGTTTACAGCATCCTCATAAATCCCTTCTTTCAGCACCGCCCCGAAATTGGTCCAGAATTTTGCAAAACTCTCCGGGGCCTTGGTTGCCTTCTTTTCAAGTTCCCCCAGGACTTTCTTTATCAGGCCGTTACGGATTTTCTGAAGCACCGGGTTATGCTGTAGCATCTCGCGGCTAACATTGAGCGGCAGATCTTCTGAATCGACGACGCCCCGCAGGAAGCGGAGGTAGGCCGGGATCAGTTCTTCGCAGTCATCGGTAATGAAGACCCGTTTCACATAAAGTTTTAATTGTGATTTACGTTCCGGGTTGAACAGGTCGAAAGGCGGTTGCTCCGGAACAAAGAGCAGCATGGTATATTCGATCCGACCCTCCGCACGACTGTGCAGTGTGAGCCACGGGCCGTCGAACGCTTGCCCCACATGATGGTAGAATTCAGTATACTGCTCTTCTGTTATTTCATTTTTGGATCGTGTCCACAGGGCACTCGCGCTGTTAAGGGTTTCATCTTCCTCACCCTCCTTGGAGGCTTTCAGGATGACAGGCAAGGCAATATGATCCGCATAGGTTTTTACGATTTGGCGAAGACGCGCCGACTCAAGAAATTCCTTTGCCTCTTTACGCATATGCAGGACAATTGTCGTGCCGCGTGTCTCCCGCATGCCGGGTTCAATCTTGAATGTCCCATGCCCTTCAGAAGACCAAACCGTCGCGGAACTATCTCCAGCCGTTAGACTTGTAACTGTTACCTTGTCGGCCACCATGAACGCAGAATAAAATCCAACACCGAACTGCCCGATCAATGTTACGTCCTTGGCCGCGTCACCTGTCAGTTCCTGGGAAAATCGCGACGTGCCCGAACGGGCAATCGTGCCCAGATTTTCCACCATGTCCTGTTCCGACATGCCAATGCCATTGTCCTCAATTGTCAATGTTCCGGTTTTCTCATCAATCGTAATGACTATTTTAAATTCCGGGTCATCTTTTATAAGGTCTGGTTTTGTCAGCGCTTCATAGCGCAACCGGTCACAAGCATCAGAGGCATTGGATATCAACTCGCGCAGGAAAATTTCCTTTTCGCTGTAAAGCGAATGCGTCACAATATCCAGAAGCTTGGCGACTTCCGCCTGAAATTCATGTGTATGGTCTGTCATTTCCGTCCTGCATTTCAGAAAAAATTCTTCTGCCGTCTATATGACCGGTCAGGTAAATTCATTCAAGGGTAAAAAAGGATTTTGCAAGGATGGGAAGTGAAGCTGGCCCACCCCGAGGGGCGCAGAAAATCGGGGCAGGCCATTCACAGATCATCAACATTTATGTGTAGATGAAGGTGATCGGTATAGTCATCATATATTTAATTGGAATGATCGTTCAAGTACTATTTTAAAAAATCGGACATTCCGTCGTCCTTGAATTCACATCTGCGCAGTGTGTGTCGTCCTCCTGTATATGCCAACAGAGAAAAGACGGACCTGCCGATGCCCCAAATTAGATCGCGAAAAGACGACCACCTTTATTCACCACCGAAGCCACTGTATGAACAGGTTAAATCCTATGTGCTGAAAAACATGGAATCAGGAGAATGGCCTGCCTATTTCCAGCTACCATCCGAACATACACTGGTACGTGAGATGGGGATCTCCCGCATGACCATACACAGGGCCCTGCGTGAATTAACTCAGGCCGGATATCTGGAACGCATTCAGGGCGTCGGCACCTTCGTCGCCGCCCCCAAAAAGCAGCCCAAGATCCTGGAGATAAGGGAAATTGATGATATCATCCGATCACGTAGCGGCCGCCACCAGTGCGATATACATTTTCTGCAAGCAGAGGCAATCGAGAAAGCCGTCGCCGCCACGATGGCAATGACGCCGGGCGAAGAGGTTTTTCGCTCCTACTTCGTGCATCGGGAAAACGGGCTGCCTGTCATGCTGGAGGATCGCTATGTTCATCCGAAGTTTATGCCGGATTATCTCGGCCTGGATTTCAGCCGCATGACCGCTGATACGCATCTCAGCCGTAAATTCGCCCTGCTCTCGCATACCCATGCGCTACAGGCCGCCGTCTCAAATGCCGAGATTAATCATTTTCTGGAGCTGGAAGTAACGACAGCCTGTCTTGTCGTCAATCGAAAAAGCTGGCTCGGCGATGACGTGATCTCGACGGCCCGGCTGGTCTTCCCGGGCAATCGCATTCAGTTCACCTGAGGGCAGGTTTTAGAAAATCCCTGTTTTATACCGCAGCAACGGCTGGCTTCGAGTTATTGCCACCACCCGCCTTTGCCGCCGTTTTGCCTGCGCCCTTGGCCGACGACGTATAGAGGTTCTTCAGGGCGTCGACGACCAGTTCCTTGCTGACATAGGGGTCGGAGCCCTGATATTTGCAGGCCGCGATTATCTGATCGACAATGAACTTCGGCTGATAGCAGGCGAGGTCGAAACTGTTGTTGACCTGCAGTTCCTCAACCACTGTATCGAGGATGTCGTCGGTAATCTCAAGACCGCGAGAGCTGCCAACCATCTTGAAAATTTCAGCGTATTGCGCACGCGAGGGGCCGACAGTTTCCAGTTTATAGGGAATACGACGCAGGAAGGCAGGATCCATAAGATCATCGGGTGACAGGTTGGTGGAAAAGATCACCAGTTCATCAAACGGCAGCGAGAAGCTTTTCCCGGTATGCAGTTTCAGATAATCAACCCGGCTTTCCAGAGGCACGATCCAGCGATTGAGCAGGTCTTCCGGGCTGACGAGTTGGCGGCCGAAGTCATCGATGATGAATGTACCGTTGGAGGCTTTTACATGAAGCGGCGCTTCATAATATTTTGCATGAGGATTAAAGCTGAGATCGAGCATTTCCAGGGTAAGTTCGCCGCCGGTGATCACAACCGGTCGTTCACAGGGAACCCAGCGTCCGTCAAATTCTTCACGACGAAGGCCGGAGTTTTTCGTCTTTTCATGCTCGCTGCCGAATTTGGGCTTATGAATTGCCGGATCAAAGACCTTGATGATCTGACCATCCACTTCAAAACAAAAAGGGATATAGATGACGTTGGCGAAAATCTCGGCAACCTTTTCCGCGACTGTTGTCTTACCATTGCCCGGAGGGCCATACAGTAGAATGCTCTTGCCCGCATTCACGCCAGGGCCCAGGCGACGCACGAAATCTTCTGTAATGACCAGATTTTCGAAGCTTTTCTGTATTTTCTCCTGTTCAACCCGCTCGTTCGTGATTTTCTGCTGATTGATCCGGGCTTGATAATCGGGCAGGGAAACCGGGGCCGGGCCGACATACTGATTCTGCTCCAATGCCTCAATCGCATAGCGCTTTCCCGTTTCCGTCATGACATAACGGGTTTCAGAGAAGGTCGATTGATCTGCATTACCAAGGGATTCCAGAAACTTGCGATCACCAGCCTCCTGAATAAGGCGGTTCACAACCCCGATCGGGAGCTTGATTGCACTCGATAATTCGGAGGCCGTTTCCAGACTGTTGACATACATTAGCTTGAAGAGAATACGCAAAAGATTGGCATGCGGAATGCCGGTTTCCTCGACGGTTTTAGGCGCGCGCGGCGCCTCATAAATGGCACGATCGAGCTGGTCCTGGGTCAACGCACCGAGAGCGACCAGATTATCACCGAGACGTCCGCCATTTTCCTTCTGCCGATGAAGGGCAATTTTTATATCCTCAGGCGTCACCAAGTTTTGCGCCAACAAGATATCACCGATGAGCATTCAAATTCTCCAGTTCTGTTCCCGTGATTTTCTTGGAATTAAACAAGAAAAACCGAAATCCGGCAGATAGTCCGCCAATAAGCTCCCGAGTCTTACCTGTTTTTCGTTAACGCAAGGTTATCTGTCGAAAAAAAACCGAAATAATATTCTCCTGCCGCGATTCATCGGATTTCGTGTAGAACGTCTCGCGAATGATACGCAAATGAGTTGTCCAATTGATGTTAAGGTTGTAATCCTGTGCATTCGACAACCACTAAAACTGAACCGCGCGGGAAATACCATGTCAGATTATAAAGCACTGCTATCCGTTTTCTCGAAAGACCGTGTAGGCCTTATTTCCCTGGTCACAGGGCATCTTTTCGACAAGGGTATCAACCTTGAGGATACCTCCTTCGCCGTTCTTGGAAAGGGTGGCGAGTTCACAAGTGTGATCGATATTCCGGCGGATCTCTCTGAATCTGTCCTTGTTGACGAATTACGCTCTCTTGAAGGAATGGAAAGTGCCGATATTGATGTCCGTCGATTTGCCTTTGGCGATGTTGACACGCCGCCCACGGAAATAACCCACCATATCCATTGCGAAGGGCCTGACCAACCGGGTGTCCTAGCGCGACTATCGGAAGTCTTCATTGATTTTGACGCCAACATTGTGCGGCTCAAATCGGATCGTATCGATCGGGACGGCCAAACGAAATTTATCACCCGCTTCTCTGTTTACATCCCGAAATCACGGGCGAGCAATTGTCTTGCCGCGCTTGACAATACCGCAAGCGCTCTCGGCCAGACATTGACTGCGGAAGCCTCCGAAGAGGAATAACGTTCAGGCATTCTTGAAAAAGAGAAAGGCGAACAGAGCCATATTAAAGACCGCGACAAATGACGCGACAATGGCGATTGGCTCATACTCCGTCATTCCCGCATAGAGCAACCCAACGCCGAGCGTCAGTCCAATAACGGTGACATGGGCAAGCCAGTATGTGAGTGGTGCGAGTTTTGCCTCCGCTACGGTCGGCCAGTTTTTGTAAATGAGCCCCATCAGCGCCATCGTCACCCACCCCAGAAGATTCAGATGCGCATGCGTCGGCATTTGCGAATGGTCTTGAGATGCCGCCATATAAATCCCCAAGCTTATCCCGAGAATAATATATATAGTCGCCGATTTGATAAATCTTTCCGCGAGCATTGATTTCCCCTCCCCCATTATTGAAAGCGCATGATATAAACCGGCTTTCGTCATATAAAGAGAAGCTCAAAACTAGGGGACTTTCAATTTTTATTTTCGCCTTGCAGGCGATCGAGAAGAAGAAACATGACATCAAGGACAGATGCGCCGAGTTTTTGCGCACGCTCCGGTGACCAGCCATATTTTGCATTGGGTCGGTCGGCCGTATCCTTGAACGGCATTTCCAGCGTCATGGCGAGGCAGCCGAAATATTCACTGACGTGATTGACGCAAATGGCCATATTTCCCGCCCCTTTCTTCGCAACGGGATAACCATGTTGCGTTTGGAAATCGGGGTTTATTTGCTGCCAACCACGTTTGAAATCAGTCAGCAGCATATCTTTTTGTGCGTTCCAGCTCGGGATGCCCTGCGCACCGGCTATAAAATTATGGGGGAGAGCTTCATCTCCGTGAACATCGAGACAGAAGTCAACGCCGGTATCCCGCATTTTCCCCCGCACGAGATAAACTTCCGGGCTCCTCTCCATGTCCGGTTCCTGCCATTCCCGGTTCAGATTGGCTCCCGTCGCATTGGTACGAAGATGTCCACGACGGCTGCCATCCGGATTCATGTTCGGCACGACATGAAAACATACCTTGTCAAGGAGTGCATTTGAAACGGCATCAAACGGGTCCAGAAGGCGGTCAAGCAACCCCTCCATCCACCATTCCGCCATCGTCTCGCCAGGATGCTGTCGCGCAATCAGCCAGAAGTTTTTTTTACGACTATCCGCCTCCCCGATGGAGAGAAGGTCCAGGTCCTGCGCATCAATGGTCTTTCCCAGAACGGATTGCGATACCCTCGGTGATTTTCCCGCCCGCGCTATCAGGTCCGCATGCCGCTCCATCGAATAGGGCGCAAAATAAGCATAATAGACGGAATCATACTCCGGCTTATGACGTAATATTAATTCGCCATCCTGATATTCCGTCTCGATCCGGAACCAGCTTTCCCGATCAAAGGAGGCAACGGCACGATAGTCCTTCCAGCCGCGGGCGTAAGACGCATCTTTCGCATTTATCAACCGCATCACACAGTCGAGTCCTTTTGCCCCGCTCAGGCGGAAATAGAACCACTGGAAGAATTCGGCGTTTGTATCCTGCCGGATACGCAGTTGAATGTCTGACGGGTCATCGCTTCTGTTGCATTCAATATTTCCACCATCGAACGCGCTGCTTATATGGATCATACGCCGCTCCCCGGCGCACCGGGTTCTCTAGACGCGCAATAGGCACGCCAGCCGCCAAATTCAGTAATTTCCCGTTGCCCATCACACAGCAGGGCTTCCCCGAGAACACCGAGGACCGTCTCACCGTCAGAAAGCTCTATCTTCCCGATACAAAGTCCCGGCGGTTCCCGCATTAGAACTGTCGCTATGCCATCTGTTGGCACTTCCCAGATTTCCAACTCAACTATCCCTCCGCCGCTTGCCGCTTTCTGCATCGCGGGATGCACGTCATTAATCGACCAGAGACGATAGCTTGGGGACGTTTTAGCCTCTTTCGCAAACTGCGCTCCGACTTCAAGTAAATTGCCGTTAAGCTCCAACCCCCGCATCAATGTGCCATTCACAGCCAACAATAAAGACGTCATGCAGAGTTCCCTCTCCTGCCGGATTTGCAGATATGGATATTGATTAAAACCATTTAAGTTTCTTGAACAGCAATATCTGCAATCCGACGATCACCACAAGAATTCCAGAGAATATATAAAAGGCATACGGATTTTCGCTCCCCGGAATGCCCCCGACATTGATCCCCAGCAAGCCGGTCAAGAATCCGAGCGGAAGGAAGATTGAGGCGATGGCCGAAAGGACATAAAGGTTCCGGTTCAGCCGGTCCGCAATAATATTGGAAAGCTCATCCTTCACGATCTGGGCCCGCTCTCGAATAGCATCCAGGTCTTCAACATATCGCATCAGGTGATCATAGCTTTCCTGCAGATGCCGCCTGTGCGGAGCCTCTATCCAAGGCAGATCCGACAAGCGCAGTTGCCCGATTACATCCTTCTGCGGTGCCATGTACCGACGCAAGACGATGGCCTCTTTTCTGATGCCGATAATCTGCTCGCGAAAAATTGTATCCGGATTTTCGAGGATTTTTTCCTCAACATTGTCCGTCGCTTCGTCAAGTTCAAGCAGTACCGGCGCCATGTGATCGGTCAGGCGGGAAATCAGCATGCTGATGAATTGCCCCACATCCTTCGGTCCCTTGCCGCTCTTTATTCTGTGTTCAATATCGAGAACGGCCTTCAATTGTCGGCGCTGTACACTGATGATACGCACAGGATCAATCCACAGGCGAATGGAAACCATATCTTCCGGATCCGCATTCTCATTTAGATTAACGCCACGCAGAATGATCAATGCTCCGTCGCCAATTTCCGCAATACGGGGTCCGGTCTCCTCCGCAAGCAACGCGCCCACAACAAAAGGATCGAGATATGAAATTTCCTTGTCCAGCCAGGGCTTTGTATCAGGATGAGCAAGGTCCAGATGAACCCAGGCCAGATTTTTATTTTTCAGTTCACGCGAGATAGCCTTGTCGCTGACAGACTGGCCGCCGCCTTCGCCGTCAAAATCATAGGCAAGCAGGATGGGGCTGCTCATTTCTGCGCCTCCGAATTCTTGATATGAAGGTCCCGTTGCGGGAAGGGAATCTCAATGTTGTTTTCCTTGAACTTCCGCCAGATGGAAAACATTACTTCGCTGCGTGGACGAATGCGTCCCTCGGCGACATCCTCAACCCAGAAATAGAGAGTTAAATTTATCGAGCTATCGCCAAACTCAACGAGAAAGCATTCCGCCTCAGGCTTTTCCATACACCGCGGATGCTCCTTCGCCGCTTCGACAACAAGCCGGGCGGCCAAGTCGAGATCCGTTCCATAGGCCACGCCGACTTTGATGTCGACCCGACCACGGGAATTGCTGAACGTCCAGTTGGTCACCCGGTTCGTAATGAAATCCTCATTGGGAACCATAGTTTCATGCCCGTTAAAGGTTTCAATTCGGGTATATCGCGCACCGGTTTCCCGAACAAACCCACTGGTCCCATCCCCAAGCTCGATCAAATCCCCCTCTTCAACGGATTTTTCGAACAACAGGATTATTCCGCTGATAAAATTGGAAGCAATTTTCTGAAGGCCGAAGCCGATACCAATCCCAAGAGCGCCACTGAAAACCGTAAGCGCCGTCAAGTCGATGCCGAGCACCCCCAGCAAAAGCAGGAACGCAAAAAAGTAAATCGCAATCTGGAGCGCCTTGATTATCAGCGCTCGATTGCTGGACCGGATGCGCTTTATGGATTTGATCCGGTTTTCCAGTACCTCGGAAATGATGCCAACGAACCAGAACAGGACAATTATGATAGTGACTGCTTTCACCAGCAGATAAACGGAAAACCGCATGTCCCCGAGATGAAAGGAAAGCTTTTCAGAATCCAGGAATTCGCGGACAGGCTGAAGGTAGCCGAGATAGCCGAAAGTAACAAAACCACCAATCACAAGCATCAAAAGCAGCTTGGCTACCCAGGCGCGCGGTTTAAAAATCGAGGTCCAGAACTTCGTCATCGCTAAAGCGTTACTCCCGCCAACTCATAGGGGGAATAATACTGGACATCAGCTTTTTGGCTATGATTTTCTCACACAACAAGCATTGCAAAGCTAGGCAAACCTCAGCGTTGCAACTCGGCCATCAATTCCGGATATTTGGACACCAGCCGCAAAAGGTTGTTCATGGGTTGTGAAATAGTGACCTTGCCGGTTTCATATTTTTGAAAGGCATTCGGACCGCCCCCGAATATCTGTCCCGCGCGACGTTGTGACAGGTTCAGATGGGTGCGCACTTCCCGGATCCGATCCGGTGTCATGACGCCCAGGAATTCCGCTTTCAGTTCCGCCTCGATCCGCGCCACATCCCCCCATGCGCTCTCCTCAACCATGCCTTCAGCACAATCGGAGTTGGTGCAATAAAGCCCCGGAAGATCGACGTGACTTTGTAAATGTTTGTAATTAATTGCGTAGGTGCGGATTTGACGTTCTACGTCACCGCCACATAAAGGACAGGCCATAATCTTCCTAACTGAAAAAACCGACTTTAAAATGAATTAACGATAAGCCGTCGATAACAATAGACTATGGCACCATTATGGCACCTATGTGTCACGACGCTATCCTGTCAAAGGCCGCCTTTGTCGATGATGAAGCCCGCAACCTCGGCAACGCCATTTCCTGCCTTGATGTTGGTGAAGACGAAAGGCCGCTCACCACGCATTTTCTTTGAATCCCGGTCCATGACACCAAGATCCGCACCCACATAAGGGGCAAGATCGATCTTATTAATCACCAGCAAGTCAGAGCGTGTGATTCCCGGGCCCCCTTTGCGAGGAATTTTATCCCCGGCAGAGACATCGATGACATAGATGGTGATATCCGCGAGCTCAGGGCTGAAGGTAGCGGCAAGATTATCGCCACCGGATTCAATCAGTATCAGTTCAAGCCCGGCAAACCTCTCCGAGATATCCGCGACGGCGGCGAGATTGATCGACGCATCCTCGCGAATAGCGGTGTGCGGACAGCCGCCGGTCTCAACGCCAACGATCCGGTCGGGAGACAACGCACCAGAGCGCGTAAGGAACTCCGCATCTTCCCGAGTGTAAATATCGTTGGTGATAACCGCAAGATTATAGTCATCCCTCAGATACTTGCAGAGCGCATCGGTCAGTGCGGTTTTCCCTGACCCCACCGGCCCGCCAATGCCCACGCGTAAAGGTCCGTTAAATGCTGATGTCATGATCTGAAAAGCCTCGTATATTGTGTTTCGTGCAAGGAAGAGCACCAGTCAACCATCAGGGTCGCTGCGCCCAAATCATCCAATGTTGTCCCAATGGCATAAGCTGTAACGCGTTCTGTCTCCTCCGCGAGCGTCGCAATGGCACGCTGCCCATCCGTCTGGCCAAGCGGGACAATGCGAACCGCAGCAGAAACAAGATTGGAGACAAATCCGTGAAGATAGGCGGTCAGTGTATCCTGAAGCGGCAACCCGTGGTCGGCAGCAACGATCCCGACGGCGACCGGATGAATTATCGGTCCCGACCAATGGGCTTTCAGGGTATCGAGATTTTCATTCAGCGGCCCAACATCGGAAATGACGCTGATAAACGCACGCCCCTGCTGCGTGGTTTCGAGTGAAATCTCCTTCGTCGAGGCGAAAGCATGGCCCATCTCGGCAATTTCCTTCAGTTTTTCAACATCCCGGTCAAGCGCTGCACGATAAGCGGCCGCGAGCAGAATGCAGTCCGACTGACCACTACCATACTCCAGAATATCAGAAATCCAAGGGACCAGATCCTCAAGGCAGGTCAGCAACCCGGTCTCCACCGCATATTCGATACCATGACTATAGGTATACGCCCCGATCGGATAGGAAGGGGACATCCAGGACATCAGTTGAAAAAGCGCCCGGTTATCCATGACTATGCCCCTGTGAATGGCCATGGTCATGTCCTTCTGTCTCGCCATGGCCATAAGCACCCCCTTCAGGGTTGAAGGGAGCGTCCAGCCGTTCCACGATTGCGCCAAGCTGGGCAAGCATTTCCTCTATCACATGATCCTGCCGGATACGCAGCCGGTCCGCCATCAATTCCGTCGGCAAATGCCGGTTGCCCAGATGCCAGGCGACGCGCACAAGATGCGCCAGATCCGGAGAACGGATATCGGCGACAGGCTCATCCTTCGCGCGCACCAGAATGCCGGAACCGTCTTCGAGCAGCAAAGTATCGCCATCGCGTAAGGTCTTCACTTCCTGCAGGTCGAGCAAGAATGTCATTCCTCCGTCCGCCGTGAGTTTCATCCGGCGGCGGCGACGGCTATCGAAATCGAGGGTTATAGTATCAAGGATATTTCCCTCAAACTTGCTATCCTCGGGACAAATGGCACTGGCGCGGTTCATGGTTTAGTACATGAAATAGCGTTGCGCCATCGGTAGTTCCGATGCAGGTTCGCAGGTGAGTAACTCCCCATCGGCATGAACCAGATAGGTTTCCGGATCAACGTCAATTTTCGGCGTGGCGCTGTTATGGATCATCGATGATTTACCGATACCCGAGCGGGTATTTTTAACGGCCAGAAGATCGCGATCAAGACCGAGATTGCCCTTCAGATCGTACTGGAGCGACGCCTCACTCACGAAGGTTACGGAGCTCGCCGTCAGGCTTTTCCCGAACGCGCCGAACATCGGGCGATAGTGAACCGGCTGCGGAGTCGGGATGGAGCCGTTGGGATCGCCCATTGGAGCCGCGACAATGGTGCCGCATTTCAGGATCATATCCGGTTTAACGCCAAAGAATGCCGGTGACCAGAGCACAAGGTCGGCGAGCTTGCCTGCTTCAATGGAGCCGACATAGGTATCGATACCTTGCGCAATTGCCGGATTTATCGTGTATTTGGCGATATAGCGCTTGACCCGAAAATTGTCATTTTCGCCGGTTTCCTGTGCAAGACGTCCGCGCTGCTTCTTCATCTTGTCAGCCGTCTGCCAGGTACGGATCAGAACTTCGCCCACCCGGCCCATGGCCTGGCTATCGGACGCCATGATGGAAAATGCACCCAGATCATGGAGAATATCCTCGGCAGCAATCGTCTCCTTACGAATGCGGCTTTCGGCAAAAGCTACATCTTCGGGGATATTCGGGTCCAGATGATGGCAGACCATCAGCATATCGAGATGCTCATCAATCGTATTGACCGTAAAGGGCCGCGTCGGATTAGTGGAGGACGGAAGAACATTTTCCTCCCCCACGACCTTGATTATATCAGGCGCATGCCCACCGCCCGCCCCTTCCGTATGGAAGGCATGTATGGTCCGCTTCTTGAAGGCGGCCACCGTGTTTTCAACAAAGCCCGACTCGTTCAATGTATCCGTATGGATCAGGACCTGAACGTCCATATCGTCGGCAACAGCGAGACAGCAGTCAATCGCTGCTGGCGTCGTGCCCCAATCCTCGTGCAGTTTCAGGCCACATGCCCCGGCCTGCACCTGCTCCACCAGCGGCTCGGGGAGGCTGGCATTGCCTTTTCCGTAGAAACCGAGATTCATGGGAAAGGCCTCCGCCGCCTGTATCATGCGGGCGAGATGAAAGGCGCCCGGCGTACAGGTCGTGGCATTGGTCCCGGTCGCCGGACCGGTACCGCCGCCCATCATTGTAGTAACACCGCTATAAAGTGCCTCCTCGATGAGCTGCGGACAGATAAAATGGATATGAACATCAAGCGCGCCTGCCGTGAGAATTTTCCCTTCGCCGGCGATTACTTCGGTTGATGGGCCGATAATGATATTGACGCCAGGCTGAATATCCGGGTTTCCAGCCTTACCGATCGCCGCAATTTTACCGTCCCGCAATCCCACGTCGGCCTTGACGATGCCCCAGTGATCGACGATCAGGGCATTCGTGATAACCGTATCGACGGCTCCGTCGGCGCGCGTCACCTGTGATTGGCCCATGCCATCGCGGATAACCTTGCCGCCACCGAACTTGACCTCTTCGCCGTAAGTCGTGAAATCCTTCTCAACCTCGATAAAAAGCTCGGTGTCCGCAAGCCGGACCTTGTCGCCCGTTGTCGGGCCGAACATGCCCGCATACGCCCCCCGTGAAAAGGTAACCGCCATCTTTATTCTCCCTTTTCCAACGGGCCCATAACGGCCTGATTAAACCCATATATTGTCCGTGTGCCTGAAAGCGCGACGAGTTTCACATCCCTCGTCTGACCCGGTTCAAACCGGATGGCCGTTCCCGATGGGATATCGAGACGAAAGCCCTTTGCCGCCTCGCGATCAAACTCAAGGCCGGGATTTGCTTCCGCAAAGTGATAGTGGCTCCCGACCTGCACAGGCCGATCACCGGTGTTTGACACTTTCAGGGTCATTGACTGACGGCCCGCATTCAGCTCAATACTTCCCTCTGCCGGAATAATTTCTCCTGGTTTCATATTGCGCTCCTTATCGAATGGGATCGTGAACGGTGACCAGTTTGGTTCCGTCGGGAAAGGTTGCCTCTACCTGCACTTCATGGATCATTTCGGCAATGCCGTCCATGACCTGATCCTGGCTGACAACCGTGCCGCCTTCACTCATCAATGTCGCCACGGATTTACCGTCACGTGCCCCTTCGATCACATAATCGGTAATCAGGGCGATGGATTCCGGATAGTTGAGCTTCACCCCCCGCGCCAGCCGCTCGCGCGCCACCATAGCGGCCAGCGAGACCAGCAGTTTATCCTTTTCCCGCTGTGTAAATTGCATACTTCGCCCCTCTTATTGATTTTCCCAAACTTTTGGCAGCGCGACAGGATGCCCTGTTAGCGTCGATCTCAATTGTGTTAATATCCGCGCAAGTGCCCGGCGCAGGTCATAGCCCGTCTCTGCCAGGACCCGCATAATCAGAAGTTCATCGCGACAGGTTGCCGCCGCCCTAACGCCGCAGTCACGCGCGAGGATTTGCGCTGTTTCCAGATAGGACGAAGCCGCATCATCAGCGATGAGGATTGTCGCCATTCCTCTTGCTCCTGCAAGGATTGCCGGACGTTTCGCCTTGGCATGAATATCCCCGCCCAGCATAAAATTATCATACCAGAGGAGCTTGCCCTCTCGCCAGATTTTCCAGCCATCGCGAACATGCACGGAATGAAGTATCTCTCCATGGGCAGCCCGACCAAAAACCGTAGCTTCCAGCGCAATCAGGCGGCTTCCGGCGTCCAGATATACGGTGTTCATGCGACGCAGACGGCTCTTTTCAAACAAAATCGTCTCCTGCGGCAACCATTCAAGTGTCGCCCCGGCACCGATGCGCATATCTGCCTCTATAATTGCCGTATTCCCGACTGATTTATAAATCTTCTCCGCCGCTTGCCCGGAAACCGTAAGTCCGGCGCCAGGGTCCAATGTAACCTGGTGTGACATATGATCACCGCCCGTCAGGCCGCCGGCGGTATTGATCAGGACGGCCTCGGGATACTCCGCATGGTCAACTTTTGGAAACCGAACCCGGCCACAGCCCTGTTGATAAAGATGGGCAAGTTTCGACGCGGAATTTTTCCGGCGATACGTTATTTCCACACGCCCTTCCGAGCGGGCGAGAGCGGCTGTCACCTTTTCTGTTGCAGCCGGAAATGCTGCGAAATCAGAATCAGACAGTAAGGTATTTTCGAACGTCACTTTCCAACATATCCTCTTTCGCTCCGGCCAGGACCACTTCGCCGCGATCCATGACGGCGAAACGATCCGCAAGATCGCGCGCGAATTCAAAATATTGCTCCACCAGCAGGATCGCCATGTCCCCGCGTGCGCGCAGCAATTGGATTACATTTCCGATATCCTTGATGATGGACGGCTGGATCCCTTCCGTCGGTTCGTCAAGGACAAGAAGCTTGGGTCGCATCACCAGTGCCCGGCCAATCGCCAGTTGCTGCTGCTGCCCGCCGGACAGGTCACCGCCCCTTCTTCTTAGCATATCTTTGAGAATGGGAAACAGATCAAAGATCTCCGACGGGATGTACCTGTCCTTTCGCGGAAGGGCCGCAAACCCCGTCTTGAGATTTTCATGTACAGTCAGAAGAGGAAATATCTCGCGCCCCTGCGGAATAACGGCGATTCCCTCGCGGGCGCGCTGATGCGCACTCATATTCGTAATATCCTTGCCGTCCCAGGTGATTTTCCCGCTTGAAACCGGGTGCTGTCCGACAATCGCACGCAGGGTACTGGTCTTGCCCACACCGTTCCTGCCCAGCAGGGAGGTAACCGCGCCTTTTTTAACCTCCAGCGAGACATGCCGCAAGGCCTGGCTGGCGCCATAGAAGAGATCGACATTTTCAACAGTCAGCATGATCAGCGCCCCAGATAGACTTCGATTACGCGTTGGTTGTTCTGCACCGTATCCAGGCTGCCTTCAGCGAGCACGGAGCCCTCATGCAGGACGGTGACTTTCGATTTCAGCGCCCGCACAAACTCCATGTCATGCTCCACCACCACAACGGAATGCGTAGCAGAGATTTCACGAAGCAAAATAGCGGTCTGTTCCGTTTCCGCATCGGTCATGCCCGCGACCGGCTCATCAACCAGCAGCAAATCCGGATCCTGCATCAGCAGCATGCCGATTTCCAGCCACTGTTTCTGCCCATGAGAGAGACTGCCTGCAAGATCGCCCGCCTTTTCGGTGAGCCGAATGACACCGAGAATTTCCATTATCCGCGCGACCTCATCATCTTTGAGCGCCGCGAAAAGCGTTGTCATGACACTCTTGTCACCTTTCAATGAAAGCTCAAGATTATGAAAGACTGTCTGGCTCTCAAACACCGTCGGTTTCTGGAACTTGCGACCAATACCAAGGTTGGCGATATAGGCTTCGTCATGCTTTGTAAGATCAATGCCGTTCTTGAAAAAGACGTCGCCCGTATCCGGCTTTGTCTTGCCGGTAATCACATCCATCATCGTCGTTTTTCCGGCGCCGTTGGGTCCGATAATCGCGCGCATTTCTCCGGGCTCCACCACGAAGCTGAGATTATTCAATGCCTTGAAACCGTCGAAGCTGACGCTGACGCCGTCGAGATACAGGATCGACGTGAAGCCTTGATCATTTGACGTTTTTGGATGCGATGTCATCTTTCTTCTTTCACCGGTACCGGGGTGCCCATATCAGGCGTTCCCTGACGCATATTCTTTAACTTGTCTATCCAGACCCCTGCCGTCCCCACAATCCCCTTTGGCAGGAAAAGCGTGGTAAATACGAACAGCCCGCCCAGAAAGTAGAGCCAGGCTTCGGGAAAGCTGCCCGTGAAATAGCTCTTGCCCCAGTTGACGAGGAAGGCGCCAAGCACAGCCCCCCAAAGAGTGCCGCGGCCACCAACCGCCACCCAGATCACCACTTCAATCGAGTTGGCAG
>JBBDJF010000093.1:0-15599 GCA_040880045.1 Sneathiella sp. | reverse complement strand
ATATGAAGCGTCCTTTAAATTTCATAATTGCTTAAAAAGTTCCGTCGCTATCGCTTTCTGGAAGTTTGGTACTACCAATCCGCCATGCGACAGGCTCCAAAATCACGCGATATCTTGCGACTTGGAATGGAGGAAGTGGCGTCCCCGGTTCGGGAATATAGCGCTCGATTTCCTCTATAAACGATTCGAGGGAATCCCACATTCCAACGTTCACGTATGTTGTGACATCTTCTACTGGGTCCCCAAAACTTGCAACTGTCCAGTTCTTATAGACGTCTTTCACGTCGTCAACTGGTTTGCTCAGAAATTCCCCAATCAGCTTATCGCGATTGTCAACGACGAAATCTTCTTTCCATGCTTTGATGAAGGTTTCCTCTTCTCCACATTTGATTTGCCAAAGAATTAATATAATGACCATTTGCTTCTCCCAACAAGTAATGTTCGGAGCACGATGCTATATTTATTATCGATACGGATCAACTTTTGCAAGATAGTTGGTGACGTAATCGCTGATGCCGTCCTCCAAACTCCGGAAATTGCCGCCGAAACCGGCTGAGCGGAGTTTTTGCATGTTGGCTTCGGTGAAATACTGGTATTTGTCGCGGATTTGGGCCGGGGTGTCGACGTAGGTGATCTTTTCCGGCTTGTCCGCGGCCTTGAACACGGCGGCGGCGAGGTCCTTGAAGCTTCTCGCCTTGCCGGTGCCGAGGTTGAACAGGCCGGAAACGTCCGGGTTATCGAGCAGCCAGAGCACGACATCGACGCAATCCTTCACATAGACGAAATCGCGGAGCTGCCCGCCGTCCTCATAATCGGGGTTATGCGACTTGAAGAGGGTGACCGACTCCCCGGCGGCGATTTTCGGGTAACTCTGGGCTATGACGCTTTTCATCCCGCCCTTGTGATATTCATTCGGCCCGTAGACGTTGAAAAACTTGAGCCCCGCCCATTGCGGCGGCGTCGTGGCGCCACGGGAAATCTCGCGCGCGACGAACTTGTCGAAGGCATGCTTGCTCCAGCCATAGAGGTTGAGCGGTTGCAGCTTTGCAAGCGCCGCCTCGCTCTCATCATCGTCAAACCCGGCCGCCCCGTCGCCATAGGTCGCGGCGGAGGAGGCGTAGATAAACGGGACGGTGCTCTCCGTCGCAAACCGCCAGAGCATCCGCGTCGGGCCGAAGTTCCGTTTCAGGATGAGGTCGCCATCCGTCTCGGTCGTGGCGGAAATCGCGCCCATATGGATGATCGCGCGCAGGCGGCTGTCGTTCCTGTGAAGCCAGTTTTCAAGATTATCCGGATCGACAAACTCGGAAACCACCGATTTCGCGATATTCTTCCATTTCTCGCCCTGCTCCAGCCAGTCGCAGATAACGATTTTCTCGCCCCGTTCCGAGAGGGCCGCGACGATATTGGAGCCGATAAAGCCTGCGCCGCCGGTGACGAGGATCAGATTCCCCATGATTTACGCCTCTTTCCTGGCGGCGAGCAGCCGCTCTATGGTGCCGGTGGTGCTGAACCCCTGTTTCAGGGAGGCAAGATGGACCCGCCCGCCATAAGCCTGGACAATATCGGCGCCGACAACGGTGTCCACCGTGTAATCCGCGCCCTTGACGAGGACATCGGGCTTGATTTCCTCGATCAGCCGGATCGGTGTATCCTCGGCAAAGGGGACGACGAGATCGACATCGGAGAGGCTGGCGAGCACGATGGCGCGGGAATTTTCATTGGTCACCGGTCGTCCTTCGCCTTTCAGGCGGCGGATGCTGGCATCGGTGTTGAGCCCGACGATCAACCGGTCGCATTCACCCCGCGCCTGGCTCATCAGGGAAATATGCCCCGGATGCACCAGGTCGAAGCAGCCATTGGTAAAGCCGACCTTCAATCCGCGGCTGCGCCAGTTCGAGACGCGGTCCAGCGCCTCTTTGAGGCTGGTGATCTTGGATTCCAGTCCGCTGATTTCCAGGCTATGCAGGGCGTCCTTTATCTCCGCCTTGGTCACCGCCGCCGTGCCGGATTTCGAAACCGCGATGCCGCCCGCAAGATTGGCGATCCGCGCCGCATCCGCCATGGAGGCCCCGGCGGCAAGCGCGAGGGACAGCGCGGCAATGACACTGTCACCGGCGCCGGACACGTCGAAAACCTCTTGCGCTTCGGCACCGATATGATGGGCGTCGGTGGCCGTGATCAGGCTCATGCCAGCCTCCGAGCGGGTAACGAGCAAGGCGGAAACGCCGGTTTTCTCGATCACCGAGCGGGCCGCCGCTTCAACCTCCCGGTTGGTGCCGCAGGGCATCCCGCTCGCCCTGATCATTTCCTTGCGGTTCGGTGTGAGCAGGGTGACGCCCGCATAGCGGCTGAAATCCGCGGCTTTCGGATCGGCAATCACCGGGATATTCTTCTCCCTTGCGCTTGCAATCACCTGCCGCAGCACGGTATCGGAGAGAACGCCCTTGGCATAATCCGACAGGATCAGGATATTCGCCGTCTTTATGGCGTCCTGAAAGGTTTTGAGGACCATTCCCGCGGTTTTCGGCTGTAGCTGATGGGTGGCTTCATGGTCGCTCCTGAGGAGTTGCTGCCCGTCGGCGATGAAGCGCGTCTTGACCGTAGTCGGTCGACCGACTGATTTCACCAGATGCGGCGTGATGGCGCTCTGGTTGCTGAAAATCCGCTCGATCTCGATGCCTTCCGCATCCTCCCCGATGACGGAGATAAGCCCGGCCCGTGCGCCGAGGGAGGTGATATTTCGCCCGACGTTACCGGCGCCGCCCAACATCTGCGATTGATGGGTGATGCTGAGGATCGGGATGGGGGCTTCGGGGGAAATGCGGCTCGCACTCCCATAAACGAAGCGGTCCAGCATGACATCGCCCAGAACCAGCACGTTGATATCAACCATGTTGTCCAGGATACTCAGTAGGGAGGAACGGTTTTCCATGGGCTTCAAACCAGTTTCAGGGATTTTTCAAGCGCGCCGCAGAGCATGTGGCCGAGGGTGATATGCATTTCCTGTATCCGCCGGGTGGAGGTGGCGGGGACAATCAGCGAAACATCGGCGAGATCGGGCATTCTTCCGCCGTCCCGCCCGGTCATTGCCGTCGTTACCAGCCCTTTTTTGCGCGCCATTTCAAGGGCCTTGACGATATTCGGGCTGGTGCCGGACGTGGAAATGCCGACCGCGACATCACCGGGCTGGCCCAGCGCATCGACCTGCCGGGCGAAAACCTCGTCGAAGCCGAGATCATTGGCCCCCGCGGTCAACGCCGAGGTGTCGGTATTGAGCGCGATGGCGGCGATGGGCCGACGATCCTCGATAAAGCGGATGACCAGTTCCGCCGCAAGATGCTGGGCATCGGCGGCGCTGCCGCCATTGCCGAAAAACAGGATCTTGTTCCCGCTCTCGATCGCGGTGATCCAGCATGTGAGCATTTCCCCGAATGACGGGCCAAGCGCGGCGCGGGTTCTGGCCAGAACCTCGCCATGATCTTCCAGCTCGTCGTTAAAATAATCTAGCGGATCCAAATTGCATCGCCCTGAATGATAGAAGTGTATTGGTCATAGTATAATCTGACCGCGCCTGCAAATACGGAGTTTGCCTGATCCCTAATTCGTGGCCTTTTCACGCGGTGGAAGATGGCCTGCGGCAACATCCTCAATCAGGTGAAGCTGTCGCGGCAGCAATTTCTTCAGCGCATATTTTTCAACGGCGGTTTTCCGAGCGGCGTCGCGGATGTCCTGAAAGTCGGACACATTATCCAGCACCTCCTCAATCTGCGCGGCGAAGGCTTCCGGATCATGAAAAGGCGCTAAAAAGCCATTTATACCCGAACGGATAATCTCGCGGACCGGTGCGGTGTCAGAGCCGACGACAAGCCCGCCGCAGGCAAGGCTCTCGATCAAGGACCAGCTCAGCACGAACGGGACCGTCAGATAGGCGCGAACGGTGGAAAACTGCAGGACTTTCACATATTCCGAATAGGCAAGCGGGCCGGTAAAATGCAGCCTCTCCGGGTCGGGCTTGAGTTCCTCAACCATGCGCTTGCCCCAGCTTTCCCCCTCCGGAAGCCGTTTGCCATAGGCAACGCGATCCTCTCCCACCACCAGGACATGCAGGTTCGGTCGTTGTTTCATTAACAACGCGGCGGCGCGCATGAATTCCGGAAAGCCGCGGTAAGGCTCCATCCCGCGCGTGGCATAGGTCAGGATTTCCTTGGCATGGGTCAGGTCCAGATTGCCGATTATCGCCGGGGCATCCGGATCGGGCTTGAAGAAATCCGTATCCACCCCGTCATGCAGGACGGAAAGTTTCGAATGAAAAATATCGGGAATTTGCGATAGCTGAAACCGCGTCGGCACTTGCCCCCAGTCCGAGGTCGCCAGATCCATCAGCAGCGGCATGTTCTTGCTGTGGATACGGGCGGTGTCGTCATGTCCGATAGTCTTCGGGTCAAGAAAATCCGCATCGGACCCCCGGCCGTGGTAATACCATTCAAAATAGCTGAGCAGCTTGGCCTTCGGGAAGACTTCCTTCACATAAAGGCTGTTACCCCAGCCTGAATGCGCGCAGATAATATCCGGCTCAAAGCCCTTCTGTTTCAGTTCCAGACAGGTCCGAAAGACGGCCTGTCCGTTCAGGACCGCCGATTCCACGGACCGCAGGTAATGATGGGTTTCCGCCTTTGCATCGCGATGCGGCTTGATGAGAATATTGGTAACGCCGGGGATCTTGACGGGCGCGCGGTGGGAGATGAACACCACCCGGTTGCCCTTGATGGCGGCAAGATGGCGTGCGACATGGCGATACTGCGCCGGAAAATTATTGTGCAGGAACAATATGTTCATTGAGTTTAAATCGGATCCCTCGGCAAATCTTTCGACAATCGCGCGGCCCGCGGATCAGTGCTGTCAAAAGACGAGAAAGGCTCTTTCAAGCGGGCTTCTGCCATACGTATATAGTCCGGGTTTACCTCAATTCCAATGGCGCTCCGACCGAGAACAGCGGCAACACGTGCCGTTGTGCCGCTGCCGAGGAAAGGATCAAGGACCACATCCCCGATACTGGAGGAGGCCCTGATCACCCGTTCCAGCAGGGCTTCGGGTTTTTGCGTGGGATGCGGCAGGCGCTCCGCCGCGCAGTAATGGACATGGCTGAACTGCCAGACATCGCCGGGGTTCGCGCCTGCCATATTGTTACGCTTGCGATAGTATTTCTGCGGCACCCGCACATCATCAAGGTTAAAGCACGCGTCATTTCCCTTTGAAAACCAGAGAATATCCTCATGGCGCGGAGAAAAGCCGCGCTTGCGCCCCATGCCTTGCGTGTAATGCCAGGTAATCCAGCCTTGCGGCGTGAGTTCAAACTCCTCTTCCAGCATCAGGTAGAGCCGGGCGATGAACTTGATGCCCATGAAACAATAGAGCGAACCCCCGGGTTTCAGGATACGCACAGCCTCGCGCACCCAGTCTTGCGTGAATTCCCGGTAATCGTCTCGATCCTTGAGGTCAATATTGTTGCCGTAGTTCTTGCCAAGGTTATAGGGAGGGTCCGCAACAATCAGATCGATAGATCCTGCGGGCATTTTCGCCATTTCCGCCGTTGCATCGCCGCAGATCAGGGTGGTTTTCGGGAGTTGCTGGTCCATCAAGACTATTGCGGGGAGCGTTTCGCCATGATGCGCTGCAGGGTGCGCCGGTGCATGTTCAGCCGCCTGGCCGTCTCGGAGACATTATGGTCGCAAAGTTCATAAACGCGCTGGATATGCTCCCAGCGGACACGATCGGCGGACATCGGATTTTCCGGCGGGGTCGGCATTGCGCCCTTGTCCGCCAGCAGGGCATTTGCGATATCCTCGACATTGGCGGGTTTGGCGAGATAGTCGATGGCCCCGGCCTTGACGGCCGCGACCGCCGACGCGATATTCCCGTATCCGGTCAGCATGACGATGCTGGCGTCCTTGTTGATATTGCGGATGGTTTCAACCACTTCAAGGCCGTTTCCATCCTGCAGCCGGAGATCGACAACCGCATAGGCAGGCGAAATTTCAGCTGCGCGCTTTTTTCCCTCCTCGACCGAACTGGCAAGCGTCGGCGTAAATCCCTTGCGTTCCAGCGAGCGACCAAGCCGGTTCAGGAAAATTTCATCATCATCAACAATCAACAGTGTTTTCGTGTCGTTCATGGCCGCTCTTTTTGCTTTTTCATCCCAATACCACCCGCAATTTCGAGATTAGCATATTTTTTAATTACTAAAAGGATCAGTTTTTTCGAGTTGTTGCCGCGACCAGAGAATTTCAACGACCGCGCCGCCGCCCGTCCAGTTGCTGAAACTAAGTTCTCCCCCGCTCCGCCTGATCAGCATATCGGCAATAAAGACACCAAGGCCCATTCCGCCCTTGCCGCGACGGCTGGACATATAGGGTTCCCCCAGCCGGTTGAGGATTTCCTCCGATATGCCGGGTCCGTCGTCGCTGATTTCCGCCCGCACCAGGCTCTCGTTCCAGTAAAGGTCGATGGTCACTTTACTGGCCGCGAATTCTGCGGCGTTGCCGAGCAGGTTGCCAAGACCGTGGCGGAGTTCCGGGCTCAGGTAAAGGCGCGGAATATCGGCCATGTCCCCCTGGGTCTGGATGACGAACTCCTTGCCGCTTTCCCTGTATTTCTCGATGATCAGGGAAAAGAGATTGTCCAGCGCAACAAAATTATGATGCGCGGTTCCCTGAATGAACTGTTTTGTTTCCGGCCCCTTGGAAAGCTGCGCCAGGACGTCGGCGCATTTTTTTGCCTGATTATGCAACAGCGCCGCATCGTCGGCGGCATCGCTCCCGGCCGGCAAGGCTTGCGCCAGTTCCTCGGAGACAAGCAGGATGGTATTGAGCGGGGTGCCAAGCTCATGCGCGGCGGCGGCAGCAATGCCACCCACGGCGGAAAGCTGCTGTTCCCGCGCCAGTTCGGCCCGCGCAATGGTCAGCGCATCGGTCATCTTGCGAGAATCCGCCGCGATCAGCCAGGCATAGCCGGACAGAAACGCCGTTCCCAGCACCAGTGCCGCCCATATCGCCAGAATATAGGTGTTTGACAGGACCAGAGAGCCGGAGGGAAGCGGCAGCGGCTCAAAAAAGAGCGCCAGCCCGGAAATGCAGGCGAGGGTTACCGAACCGAGAAAAAAGGTCCCCTGACGGGACAGGTTTGTCGCCGAAATGGTCACCGGCACCAGGAACAGCACGGAAAAGGGGTTTGTCAGGCCGCCCGTGAAATATAACAGGCCCGCCAGCTGCAGAATGTCATAAAAAAGATAGAGGAGCGCGCCGCGGTTGGAAAGCCGCGCCACCGGCTTTCGGTTGAAACTGACCAGCAGGTTGAGAATGGCGCTTGCGCTGATCAGCAGGGCGACCGGCACAAGTGGCAGGGTATAGCCGAAAACGAACGAAACGATGACAACAGTCAGGGCCTGTCCCAGAACCGCGAGCCAGCGAATATACACCAGCGTTTTAAGCCGCATTCCCCTGGCGGTGAGGGCGATGGCGTCTGTATCGTCACCAAGCGGGACCGGTTGGGGGTTTCTGCTATCCATATTCACGGAAACTTTCGAGCCGGTCTTTTATTCTGAAGAATTTTCGACATATTAATGCCATCATTAACCCTCTATTTAATAGCAGTATCCCGTTTTCCACCGATTAGTCAAAAAGGATTGAGAAGATGCAGAAGACAATCAGGGCAAGCCGTCGAACCTTCCTGTCGCTTGTTGGCGCAGGGGCTCTGCTCATGAGCTCCGTCAATTTTGCCCATGCCGGGGAGGAGCAGGATCAGCTGGTCGAAAAAGCGAAATTCACGATTGGGGATGTTGCCGCCAAAGCCGAGATGGAACAGTTTCGCAGGCTGCTTGCCGTTGCGAAGGGCGTCGTTGTCTTTCCGCAGGTCCTGAAAGCCGGGTTCTTTGTCGGCGGCGCGGGCGGCAGTGGCATCTTGCTGGGCAAGGATGCCGCCGGGAACTGGTCGTCTCCCGCCTTTTACACCATGGGACAGGGCAGCATCGGCCTGCAATTCGGTGCACAGGCCAACGAGCTGGTGCTGGTGATCATGACCGACAAGGCGTTGCAGGCCATTATCAGTAACCAGGTCAAGCTTGGCGGTGATTTGTCGGCGGCCGTTGGCCCCATCGGTACGGGTCTTGGTGCCTCGACCACCACCAACATGGATGTTGATGTGTTCTCCTTCGCGATTTCTAAGGGCCTCTTTATCGGGGCGTCGGTTGAAGGATCCCTCCTCTCGTCAAACAGGGATTCCAACGAATCCTATTACGGCAAACCGGTGACATCGCAACAGATCGTGATTGAGAGAACGGTCTCGAATCCGCAGGCCGACGGATTGCGGGCGGCTCTGGTTGCTGCGGAAGCGAAATAACAATTCAGCCTGCTGTCGGGCGCGGTCAGGATTTCGCGTCTGACAGAAGGCGTGCCACATCGGAATGGCGGCTCTGCTTTGCATGATCCAGCGCCGTCCTTCCGGTGAAATCCGTCTGATCCGGCGTTGCCCCCTTTTCAAGCAACAGCTTCGCAATGTCGTAATGGCCGGTCTTTGCGGCCTTGATCAAGGCCGTCTCCCCTTGCCGGGTTTCTTCATCCAGTTTCGCTCCCGCCTCTATCAGGAGAACCGCGACGGCGGTTGAGCCGTAGGCCGCCGCCTGCATCAGGGCGGTGTTGCCGAACGGGTCCTTCAGATTGACCTGCGCGCCATGATGGAGCAGCGTGCGGACAGTCTTCGGCACGCCTGCAATGGCGGCGTAATGTAACAGCGGGACTTTCTTCAGGTCGCGGATATTCGGGTTATTCCCGGTCAGAAGAAATGTTTCGACGGCCGCCGCATCCCCATAGGCGGCGCTCCGGAATATCGGATCGTCGCCAAACAGGGACTGGGCCGATGCGGGCGGTATAATCAGAAAAAGCAGGAAAACAACTGGCCAGCAGAACCGCATAAAAATTCCCTAATACATTATCCTGTGTCGAATTCCTCACAGAACCAAGGCTAAATATTAATCAATTATCTGTACTTTCGCAAAAAATACTGACATTGCCGCAAAATTCCCTATATTATGTTGCAGTGCAGCGAAAATTCGCGCGAATGAACTATAACAAGACTCTCGTCAAATGAGCCTTGTCAAATTAGGAGAGTACAACGTGCTTTACCAATTTAACGAAATGCAGAAACTGGCGCTTTCACCTGTCCGCATGGCGGCTCAGATTTACTCTCAGGTCCTGAGGAGTCCGTTTAACCCGATTTCCGAAACGCCGCAAGCGCAGACCCTGGCCGCAAGCTTTGATCTGTTTTCGGAAACAACGCAGTACCACGGAAAACCGGCCTTTGGCATCACCTCAACCCAGATTGACATGCGAACCGTCGCGGTGACCGAGGAGATTTTACATCAGAAAACCTTCTGCCAGCTCAAGCATTTCAAGCGGGATACGCAGCGCAAGGATCCCAAGCTGCTGATCGTTGCGCCGATGTCCGGCCATTTCGCGACATTACTGCGCGGAACGGTGGAGACGATGCTGCCGAACCATGATGTCTATATTACAGACTGGCGCGATGCGGCGAATGTGCCCGTGTATGAGGGTCGATTCGATCTCGATGATTATATCGACTACATCATTGATTATCTGGAGATACTTGGCCCCGATACCCATGTTATGGCCGTTTGCCAGCCGGGTGTGCCGGTTATGGCCGCCGTTGCCCTCATGTCGGAGGACAACAACCCGAATGTTCCGCTTTCCGTCACCCTGATGGGAAGCCCGATCGATACCCGCCGCCATCCGACAGAACCATGCAAGCTGGCGATGAACCATTCGATTGAATGGTTTGAACATACCGTGATCAATCATGTGCCGATCGGCTATCCCGGTGCATTCCGGCGTGTTTATCCCGGCTTCCTGCAGCTCAGCGGGTTTGTCAGCATGAATTTCGGACGTCATATGGAAGCGCATATGAAGCAGTTCGATCATCTGGTGGAGGGCGATGGCGACAGCGCCGACAGACACCGGGCGTTCTATGCGGAATATAACGCGGTGATGGACCTGACGGCGGAATATTACCTTCAGACGATTGAAACAGTCTTCCAGAAACAGGCTCTGGCCAAGGGCGAGATGATGTACCGCGAAGACCGCCCCGTGCGGACCGACCTCATCAGGAAAACCGGGATCATGACCGTCGAAGGCGAGCTTGACGATATCTCCGGTATTGGCCAGACGGTGGCCGCCCATGATATCTGCCCGAACCTGCCCGACAGCATGAAAACCCATTATGAGCAAAAGGGTGTCGGCCATTATGGCGTTTTCAACGGCAGCAAGTTCAGAAGCGAGATTGCTCCGCGCATCAGCGATTTCATCCTGAATCATGAGCCCAGAAACCGGGTTCGCCTCTCTCTCGTGCCGAAGGAAACGAAGCCGGAAGCGGACGACGGGTCGCCTGCGCCCGCAAAGGCCGAAGCGAAAGTGACGCCGCCAAAGACAGAAGCCGCACCGGAAAAACCGGCGGCAGAAGCAACGGCCAGGCCCGCCGCAAGGAAAGCGCCGGAGCAGACTGCGGCTAAAAAGCCGGTTGCCAAAAAAACACCGGCTTCCAAGGCAACATCATCCAAGACAACAGCGGCAAAAACAGCTACGGTCGGATCAGCCGCGCCATTGAAGGCGCAGAAATCGCCGACCAAGGCCAAAGCAACGGCACGGACACGGCGGAAACCGACGAAAAAGGCTTAAGCTGGTGTGAGTGAACGACCGTTCTGGGAGACTGTGGCGCTTGAAGACATGACGTCGGAACAGTGGGAATCCCTCTGTGATGGCTGCGCGAAATGCTGTCTTCTCAAGCTTGAGGATGAAGATACCCTTGAGCTCGCCTATACCAATGTGGCGTGCCGCTTGCTCGATCTCGGGACCTGTGAATGCACGCGATATCCCGAAAGGTCGCGGCTTGTCCCCGACTGCATCACCGTTACACCGGAAATTATCCCAAGTTTGCGCTGGATGCCGAAAACCTGCGGTTACCGCCTGCTGTCGGAAGGCAAGCCGCTGCCCTGGTGGCATCCGCTGGTCTCCGGCGATCCGGATAGCGTCCATCAGGCGGGTATTTCCGTGCGCGGCCGGGCAATATCGGAACGCCGGGCGGGCGATCTGGAAGATTATGTCGTTGACTGGCCGGATGAAGATATTGACTGACGGTCCGGTTCCGCGGCTGGTGACGGGCCCGCCGCCCTATCTCGCCTATGGGGGTCGCAAAATTCCCATTGATATATCGCGTCCCGCCCGCGCGGCGCGGATAAAGGTCCGCATCGACCCAAGGCGCGGCATTGTCCTTCTGCTGCCGAAACGGGCCTCCCTCAAAGCCGGACTTGACTTTCTGCATCAGGAAATTGACTGGATTACCAGAAATATCAAGAAGTTACCGGCGGCCGTCCCGTTTCGCGATGGCGCCATGCTGCCGCTTTTGGGGGTTCCCCACCGGATCACGCATGCCCCGGAACGGCGCGGCCTTGTCTGGGCGGAGGCGGGAAATATATATGTGACGGGCCGGCCGGAGCATCTGCCGCGCCGCCTCAATGACTGGGTCCGGCGCAGCGCAAAAAGCGAGATTGCGGATCGCGCGGAAGGCTATGCGCGGCAAGTCGGAAAACGCTACAGCGGCATTGTCCTGCGCGACCAGATTTCCCGCTGGGGGAGCTGCTCCTCGACGGGACGGCTAAATTTTTCCTGGCGTCTCCTGCTCATGCCGGAGAATGTCATGAGCTATATCGTCGCCCATGAGGTTGCGCATCTGCGCCATATGAACCATTCCTCTGCTTTCTGGGGACTGGTTGACGAGCTTCATCCGGGAGTTGCGCCAGCGAAGAACTGGCTGAAAACCCATGGCGCCGACTTACATAAATATGGTGTTGAGCGGGCAGAAGGGGTATGACGGGGTTACCCTCTGTTGAAAGCCCCGCATGAAACGACTTGCCCCCTCCTCGGTCACTTTTACCTTCTATCTTGCTGCTGCCGTGGCGCTCGGGCCGTTGTCAACGGATATGTACCTGCCGACATTTCCCCAGATGGCCGAGTTTTTCAACGCGTCACCGGCAGAGGTGCAGCTTACCCTCAGCATTTTCACCTTTGGGATTGGCGGCTGCCAGCTGATTTACGGACCGCTCACAGACCGGTTTGGGCGCAAGCCGGTGATTGTCGCCGGGCTCCTTATTTATGTGCTGGCCAGCCTTGCCTGCCTGGTCACGGTCAATATTGATCAGCTGATCGTCCTGCGGTTCATACAGGCGCTCGGTGTTTGCGCGGCGATTGTCGTGCCCCGGGCCATGGTTCGTGATCTTTTCGCGCGGGAACAGGCGGCGCGGCAGCTTTCCCGCATGGGCACGATCATGGGCCTCGCGCCCGCCATTGCGCCGGTGATCGGCGGTTATATCGCCGTTTTCTACGGCTGGCAGTCGGTCTTCTTTATCCTCGGGCTTGTCGGGTTGATCGTCGCGCTGATTACCGTATTTCTGGTGGATGAATCGCTTGCGGAGAAGGACCTGAACGCCGTTCGCCCGCGCCATATTGTCCGCAATTATGCGAGTTTGTTCCGGCATCGGGAATTTCTGGGCTACGCCCTCACCGGTGCCCTTTGCTTTGGCGGGTTATTCTCCTTTATTTCAGGCTCTCCGCTTGTCCTGATCGAGGTTTTCGGCGTCGCCGCCGATAATTTCGGGTATTTTTTCGGGATCGTCGTTCTCGGCTATATGAGCGGCACCCTGCTTGGCCCCTATGTCACAAAAAGCCGGGGGCTTTCCTTCTCGATCGGGGTCGGGACGGTGATTTGCGCTCTTGGCGGCTCTGCGATGCTGCTCGCGGCATGGATCGGCCTCCATAGCGTTGCGGCCGTTATTGTGCCGATGATTGTCTATACTCTTGGGCTTGGAGTTGTCCTGCCGCAATCGCAGGCGGGCGCCATGGCGCCATTTCCGGAAAAAGCAGGCTCCGCCTCCGCCCTGATGGGGTTTTTAATGTTGGGTTTCGCTGCTCTTCTCGGCTTTCTGGTCGCCTATTTCCATGACGGAACCCAGATGGCGATGGTCATTGCGATCGGCCTGATGGGGATCGGCTCGGTCATTGTCTTCCACCTGACGGCAAGCGGGTCGACGGAAGATCACTGGCAAGAAAAATAACGTGTCACGGCTGCTGGCGCTGGTTATCCATATAGTCAAAGGAATCCTTCTTTTTCGGCGAATTCAGATTTCCCGAAGATGCGTCACTGCCGACGCTCTCGCGGGCTGCGTTCTTGCTTGAAAAGGCGCTGACGATCCTGTCCCAGATACTGTCGGTCGACTTCTCATCCTCAACCCGGTTGAAAGCCACCGCATGGGAGGTTTCGGAATGGGTGATGAAGTCCTTCCAGGTGATGGCGGGCAGGTTGCTGCCATTAACGCGCCTGGTGGTGGAGCCGTCGTCATTGCCGAACCAGACACCGGCGACCAGGTCGGGTGTAAAGCCGATAAACCAGGCGTCGCGATAATCCTGCGTCGTACCGGTCTTGCCTGCGGCGGCAAAGCCCGGGTTCGCCGCCTTGCCGGTGCCCCACTGGATGGCGGCGGACATGACATCCTGCATTTTATTTATGGTTCCGGCGCTGACAATCCGCCCCTGACCGGAAGTTTGACGGCTGTACAGGACCGGACCGTCCTTTTCGCGGATTTCAATCACACCGTAAGGGAGCACCGCCGTGCCGCCGTTGGCAATCACGGCATGTGCGGCGGTCATCTCAAGCAGGGTGACTTCATAGGTGCCGAGCGAAATGGACGGATGCAGCGGAAAATTACCGGTAAGTCCCAGGTTTTTTGCCATTCCCGCGACCTTATCCCGTCCGACTTGCTCGGTTACCTTGACCGCGACCGTGTTGATGGAGCGGGCGAAGGCCTCCCGCAGGCTCATGGCGCCGTTATATTGATTGGTATAGTTGCTGGGCGCCCAGCCGTCGATATTGATGGGTCCGTCATTGAAAATATCATCGGGGGCGAGGCCGTTTTCAAATCCGGCGAGATAGACAACGGTCTTGAAAACCGATCCGGGCTGACGCCGCGCAACCGTTGCCCGGTTAAAGACTGATTCCGAGTGGGACCGCCCGCCAACCATGGCCTTGACGGCCCCGTTAGGCGACATGGCGACGAAAGCCCCCTGGCTGACGCCCATTTGCTTGCCGTCACTTTTCAAGCGTGCCTCGAGTGCGCGTTCTGCATCCGCCTGCATTTCAACGTCAAGGGTCGTGGTGATCACAAGGTCCTTATCCGTCCGGCCGATATAGGCCTGCACCTCGCTGACCACCCAGTCGGCGAAATAGCGGACGTTGCGAAAATCCTTGCTGGCATTGATGAGGCTCGCCGGATTTTCGCGGATTTTCGTGGCTTCGGCCTCGGTCAGGTAATTTTCATCCACCATGCGGGTGAGAACGACGCTGGCCCGGCCTTGCGCGCGCTCAAGACTGCGGGTCGGTGCGTAATAGGTCGGTGCTTTCAGAAGACCGGCCAGCATCGCGGCTTCGGCCACCGTCATCGCCGGTGCCGGCTTCGAGAAATATTTCCGCGAGGCCGCATCAATCCCGTAAGTGCCGGAGCCGAAATACATGCGGTTGAGGTAAAGCGCGAGGATCTCATCCTTGGTATATTCCGTCTCCAGCCACAAGGCGAGCAGGGTTTCGCGGATTTTCCGTCCCAGGGTGCGATCCGGGGTCAGGAACAGGTTTTTTGCAAGCTGCTGGGTGATTGTGCTGCCACCCTGAACGACGCGGCCTGCCTCATAGTTCCGCCAGGCGGCGCGAATTATGCTGACCGGGTTGATGCCAAAATGATCGTAAAAATGGCTGTCTTCAGTGGCCAGGACCGCCTGCTTGATATTTTCCGGGATTTCCTCGATGGGGAGCATGTCGCCATAGAGGTCGCCATAGGTGGAATATCTAATCCCATCGGCGGTTTGCAAGACCATGGAGGGGCGTTTCTCGATCACGCCAATCCCGGAAATATCCGGGAGCGTATAGGCGAAATAGCTGATAAAGAGGCCGCCAAGCAAAAAGGCCCACAGAACCACCGCGCCGCCCCAGTTCACTATTGGCGCTAGAATGCCGGCGCTGCGCTGTGATTTGCGTTTGCCCTTACCGGTGGCCCGGCCCGGGCGGCGGATGGGCGTAGCCTTTGTCGCGCTTTTCCTCTTTTTCACGGCGGGTTTCGGGCGTTGCGGATAGTTCGCCGCCCCCGGCCTGGAGGCCGATGACTTGCCGCCTGATCCCTTTGATGCCTTCTTCATAATCGAACTCGATTGCTACTCTAAATTTGGCGAAAACCCCGTTCAAGCCGCCTTTATCACCGACATATAAGGCGAAAATGAGATAGCCGCCACTCACCGCGATCCGATAGTCGGCCTAATTGCCTGTCGTCCTCTCATGAAAGGCAATGCAGTTGCCGTCGGAATCGAGGATGGAAAATTCTTTCGTGCCCCAGGGCGTGTCGTGAAGCGGCGCGTTGGGATGCACAATGTCGCTTTCCTGGCAAAGCTTGTAGAACGCATCAACGCCGTTCACCTCAATCCGGCAGCTTGTCA
>JBBDJF010000092.1:0-15699 GCA_040880045.1 Sneathiella sp. | reverse complement strand
GCTGATCAAACATTTCATCGCGGGAGATACCCAGCGTTTCGGTGGCGCTATAAAGATAGAGCCCGTGGCCGCCTTCATCCTGCACCTTCGCCATCAGGACCGCTTTTCGTTTCAAGCTGGGGGCGCGGGTCAGCCAGTTGCCTTCGGGCAGCATCCCGACAACTTCCGAATGGGCGTGCTGCGACATCTGGCGGATCAGGGTCTGGCGATATCGGTCCGGCATCCAGTCTTTCGGCTCAATGCGTTTTTCCGCATCGACCTTGGCCTGAAACTCCGTTTCCAGGCTGTCCAGATCGTCAATTACCGCATCCATTGTCGCACCCTGTTCCTGAATTGGGATTACTTTTCCCTAATATGATACAAACTGACTATTTTTACAATATATTTTGTATCATAAAATAATCACGGCCCGGCTGTTCAAACAGCCAGCTCCCTGTATACTTTTGAAAAATCCGAAAAGATAAAAAACAAGAAGAGCGGGGAAATAAATGCCTGAAACATCCGAGAAAATCGAGAGATATGCCGCCGTCGCGACGCTCTATCACGCCTTTACGACGGGCCTGTTCCTGACGCTGACCACGCGGAAGGACCGCTTCGCGGCCGGCGATCTCTGCTTCCATGTTTTCCGTCGTCAGCATCATGAAAAGTTCCTCTCCAGTTTTGAAAAGCTGGGTTTGAGCGATCTGCCTGATGCCGTCGCCTGCGCCCAGTATCATTATCTGTCAAATTCCGTCGGTGGCGTTCCGGTGGAATATATGTATGAGAGTGACGAGAAGGCCTGGGTGCATTTCTGCCATCCCCGCTGGATGTATGAAGGCGCGGCGCTCTGCGGTATGCCGCTGGAAATCAGTCATGGCTTCCTCAAGGGCTGGTACGGCCAAAACGGTGTTTCCCTGAAGAACCCGCGCCTCGGCTTTGTCTGCACATCGCAGGATATGGACGGGCAGTACGGCATGGCCGGGTATTTCAAGGTGTTCGATAAGTCCCTCGCTCCGGAGGAACGGCTGCAATTCTCGCCGGGCGAAATCGCCCCACCCTTCGATCCATCGGCCGCGCCGACGCTGGATGCAACAGGCTGGCCCGAGGAACGACTGCAAAAGGCCAACCGGAACTATGCCATGGAATATGTGAAAAATTCCCTGATCGAGCTCGCGGCTCTGTTCGGGCCTGCCGAAGCGACCTATTACGGTGGTATCACGGCGCAGCTTATCGGCAAGCAATATTACCGGCAGACGGCGGACACACTCGGGATCACCGGAGATGACGCAAGGGCCTTCGCGCAGTATCTGGCGGGCATGATCGACGGGCATGATGATGAGGTCGAGATTGAAACCAAAGGCGATGCGATCCATATCCGCCAAAGCGGCTGGCGGCTGATGCGCGGCACCGGTCCGCACCCTGCGTCGGTGTTTGAGGCATGGAACCAGCTCTGGCAGGGCGCGCTCTCCGTCCATAACCGCTTTCTCGTGCTGGAAGTGCTGCAGCGTCAGGACTATGGCGATGACTGCTTCGAATGGCGTATCCGGAAAAGGAGCTGATCCAGAAAATCGTCAATGGCTGGCCGAAGGCGACCCGTTCCGCTCGCGCCGATACTCTGGGTTTCGCGAAAGACGACAGCCTCGATGATATGGTCCGCGCCTTTATCAATGACGATCTTGAAGATCAGCTCAGGCTTTATGACACGTGATCATATAAGGCGGAGAGGCCCGCTTTCGATGCCGCGCAGACCCCGCGTTCGGTAATCAGCGCCGTCACCAGCCGCGCCGGGGTCACATCGAAGGCGTAATTGGCGGAGGTGCTGCTGTCCGGCAGGATTCGCACTTCAGCCACCTCGCCATCCCTGCTCCGCCCCTGAATATACTCCACCTCATGGCTGTCGCGGATCTCAATGGGAATATCCGCCACCCCGTCATCGATTTCCCAGTCGATGGTCGGGCCCGGTAGCGCCACATAGAACGGCACATTATTGTCCTTCGCCGCGAGGGCCTTTAAGTAAGTGCCGATCTTGTTGCAGACATCGCCCGCGGCCGTGGTCCGGTCGGTGCCGGTGATACAGAGATCGACGAGGCCCTGCTGCATCATGTGACCGCCGACATTGTCAACGATCAGCGTATGATCGACGCCGTGCCGCCCCAACTCCCAGCAAGTCAGATGCGCGCCCTGATTTCGCGGCCGGGTCTCATCGACCCAGACATGAACCGGGATGCCCGCGTTATGGGCCTTGTAGATGGGAGAGAGCGCGGTTCCCCAATCGACTGTCGCCAGCCAGCCCGCATTGCAATGGGTAAGGATATTGACGACGCCCTGCCGACCCTTTTCCGCCCATGCCTTTTCAATGAGAGGGAGGCCATTGTCGCCAATCGCGCTGTTGATGGCGACATCTTCATCGCAGATTTCGGCGGCTTTCCGATAGGCCTCGGCCACGCGCTCCGGCTCGGCAAGCGGCTGCAATAGTTCCAGCATCACCCGGACGGCCCAGCGCAGATTGACTGCCGTCGGACGTGTCGCGATCAGCTTGTCGGCCATCTCCTGCAAATTTTCATCCGTCGCCGCGTCCCGCAGGCCAAGGCAAAATCCGTAGGCCGCCGTTGCGCCAATCAACGGCGCGCCGCGCACCAGCATCGCCTTGATAGCATGGGCCGCATGATCCAGCGTTTCAAGTTTCACTACCCTGAATTCATGGGGCAGCCGGGTCTGGTCGATAATATCGACAGACCAGCCATCCTCTGCCAGCCAGATACTGCGATAGGGAACCCCGTCCACTTTCATGCGTCACTCCTGCCTTGCGAAAAACGGGCCCAGCTTATCCGGAAAAATCTTGCGTCGACAGTCCTAAATCTGCAAACTTGCCGCCAAACGAAACATAAACCGAGGATATGAAACATGGAAGTCAAAGCCGCCGTCGCCCATAAGGCCGGAGCCCCGCTCACCATCGAAACGGTCACGCTTGAGGGTCCGCGCGAGGGCGAGGTTCTCGTCGAGATCAAGGCGAGCGGCCTCTGCCATACGGACGCCTTCACGCTCTCCGGTGACGATCCGGAAGGCATCTTCCCGGCCATTCTCGGCCATGAGGGCGCGGGCGTCGTCGTCGATGTCGGGCCGGGCGTCACGAGCTTGAAAAAGGGCGATCATGTCATCCCGCTCTATACCCCCGAATGCCGCCAATGCGACTATTGCACCAGCGGCAAGACAAATCTTTGCCAGGCTATCCGGGTGACGCAGGGACAGGGCCTGATGCCCGACGGCTCAAGCCGCTTCAAGATCAATGGCGAGAAGGTCTTTCATTACATGGGCTGTTCGACCTTTTCGAATTATACGGTGGTGCCGGAGATTGCGCTGGCCAAAATCCGCGAAGATGCGCCGTTCGACAAGGTCTGCTACATCGGCTGCGGCGTCACTACCGGGATTGGCGCGGTCATCAACACGGCAAAAGTGAAGCCCGGCGATAATGTGGTGGTCTTTGGCCTCGGCGGGATCGGCCTCAACGTCATTCAGGGGGCAAAGCTCGCGGGCGCCGACATGATCGTCGGTGTTGATCTCAACCCGGCGCGGAAGGCGCTCGGCGAGAAGTTCGGCATGACCCATTTCGTGAACCCGACGGAAGTCGAGGGCGATATCGTGCCCTATCTCGTCGATCTCACCAAGGGCGGTGCGGATTATTCCTTCGAGTGCATCGGTAATGTCAATGTCATGCGTCAGGCGCTTGAATGCTGCCACAAGGGCTGGGGGGAAAGTATCATCATCGGCGTTGCGGGCGCCGGACAGGAAATCTCCACCCGGCCGTTCCAGCTCGTCACCGGACGGGTCTGGAAGGGCACGGCATTCGGCGGCGCAAAAGGCCGCACGGATGTTCCGAAAATCGTCGACTGGTATATGGACGGCAAGATCAATATCGACGACCTCATCACCCATGTCATGCCGGTCGAGAAGATCAACGAAGGGTTCGATCTGATGCATGAGGGTAAATCCATCCGCAGTGTTGTGACTTTTTGAGCGGCGAAATGAAAATACTTTCCGAACAGGGCTGCTTCGGCGGCATTCAGGGTTTCTACACGCATACCTCCAGCGAGACCGGATCCGAGATGCGGTTCGCGGTGTACCAGCCGCCGCAGGCGAAAACGGCGAAGGTTCCCGTGCTCTATTATCTCGCGGGTCTCACCTGCACCGAGGAAACCGCGACGGTAAAGGCGGGCGCGCAAAAGTTCGCGGCGGAGCATAGGCTGATGCTGGTCATGCCGGACACCAGCCCGCGCGATGTCGGCCTGCCGGGAGAGGACGATGACTGGGATTTCGGAACCGGGGCCGGATTTTATCTCGATGCAGTGAAGGAACCCTGGGCCGGAAGCTACCGGATGTACAGTTATATCACCAATGAACTGCGGCTGCTCATCGATGGTGAATTCAATGTCGATGTCCAGCGGGTCGGTATTTTCGGTCATTCCATGGGCGGCCATGGCGCGCTGACGATCGCGCTGAAAAACCCGAAAATCTACAAGTCCGTCTCGGCCTTTGCGCCGATATCCTCCCCGATGCAAAGCCCGTGGGGGGAGAAGGCATTTCTGGGATATCTCGGGACGGACAAGGCAAGCTGGATCGAATATGACGCGACGGAGCTGGTAAAGCACGGCAAGCGGTCTTCCCACATCCTGATCGATCAGGGTCGTGACGACCAGTTCCTTACCGAACAGCTGAAACCGGAACTATTCGAGGCGATGTGCCGGAAATCAGGGCAGCCCCTCACCCTCCGGATGCATGACGGCTATGATCACAGTTATTATTTCATCCAGACCTTTATGGAAGATCACATCCGCCACCATGCCAGCATTCTGGCGAAAGGCTAACCGACCGCCGCCAGATGCCTGCGGACTTCGGCGTTGAAGATTTTCGGCTTGTCCATGGCGAGCTGATGCGCGGCGTTGTCAACCACCACCAGGTTTGAGCCCTCTATCTGCCGCTGGATCAGTTCGGACGAGCTTGGCGGCGTGCCCATATCCTCACGCCCGACAATGACGAGGGTCGGCACCTTGATCGCCGGGATCCGGTCTTTCAGGTCAATCCCGGCAATGGCATGGCAACAGCCGACATAGCCGTCCACGGAGGTTTCGCGGATCATCTTGCGAACCCGCGCATCAAGCTCCGGCCGGTTATCGAGGGAGCCCTTCACAAACCAGCGATCCATCGAGCCATCGACCGTCGCCTCAATTCCCTGTTCGGAAACACTTCTGATCCTTTCGGGCCAGAGCGCCGCCGCGCCATCGGGCAGCGCGCAAAGGGAGCTGGAGATAACGAGGCTGAGGACACGGTCCGGATAGTTCAGCGCATATTGCTGCGCGATCATGCCGCCAATGGACAGCCCGATCACATGGCTTTTGGTAATGCCGCAGGCATCCTGAATGGCGGCCATGTCATCGGCGAGGAGCTTGAAATCATAGGGGCCGGGCGTTGCGCTGCTGTCCCCGTGCCCCCGCAGGGAGTATCTGAGAACCCGGTAATCCGACTTCAGATCTTCGGCGAGCTCGTCCCACGCACCGAGATCGCAGCAGAGCGAATGGCTCAAGGTGACGACAGGCGCGCCGTCCGGCCCGTCAAGCCGGGTGTCAAATTCTGCGCCGTTTGCAGTGACTTTCATGAAAACCTCCCCGTTATTTTTATGGTTGCGAGGGACCGGCCAATCAACCACTCCCCGCCCCATTATGCAGGAAGGATCACCTTGTTGACAAGCTGCGCGCCCCGGCTTGCCATAAAATAGAGGCCCATATAGTGGGTGGCATCCTGCGGATGCGCCGCCGTCGCGCCATAACCGATTTCCTCGGCTGTGGCCCGTGGCAGATCGAAGGTTGAGCATCCCTTGTCATAGACATGGATTTCCTTCAGGCCCGGCATCATGTCATGATTTCGGGCGCTCAAGGCCGTCAGGACGAAATCCATCACGCAGATATCGGTGCAGATGCCGACGACCAGCATATCCGTGATCCCGTGGTCCCGGACCCAGTCCGCAACGGCGTTGCTGCCGTCTTTCCGGGTTGCCCCGATAAATCCGTTAATACAGTCCTTGCGGACCAGCGTGGTGTTGGAATCGGATTCCAGCCACTTAAGCTCCGGCACCAGTTCCTCTTCGCCGGTTCCCGCCTCGCAATGCGGCGGATAGGGCGGTTCGGGCTTGCCGGGGATATGGGTATCGAGGAACGCCAGGATCGGCCAGCCCTGACCGGCGAAATGCCGGGCCAGATTGACCGTCTCGGAAACCATGGTCGAGACCTGTGCATTGGGAACAGGCGGCGCAAGCGCCCCTGCCCCGACAGTCGCGAAGCCATTAACTTCATCCACAATGACCAGCCCGACGCGCATTTCCGGCGCGGCGGGATCGAGACTTGCCATCGACAGCGGCATCGCCGCCGCAAGGTCATTCGTGAGAGTATCCGTCGTCATATCATCCTTAACTTAGGCACATTGCGGCGCGGGTTCAATAATGCCGAGTTCCTTTGCCACATTCAGGGTGCCGTTTTCGGTCCTGGCGATATACATATTCATCGCCGTGTGATGATCGTCCTTCGTGATCGACGCCGGACCCGTCGGGATTTCAAAGGAAAGCCCTTCCATGCCGTCGATCAGGGCTTCGCTGTCCACCTTGCCGGCTTTCTCAAGCCCGCCCTTCAGCGCGATCAGGGAGTTATAATGAGTCATGACATAGAAGGAGACAACCGCATCCTCCCCGGCGTTCTTGCGGATTTTCGAGACAAACTCCTGAACCCCCGGCTCCGGAGAGCTGGCAACGAACGGCACGCCCGCATACATCCCCTCACCCTTGCCCGGACCGAAGGCGCCGAGATAGGTTTCGGCAAAGCCGAGGAAGGCAATCGTCACATTCTTTGTCAGACCAAATTCCTCCGCCTGCTTGATGAAGGTGATACCGTCTGCGCCAGGAAGCGCGAACAGCAGGATCTTTGCGCCGGAATCCGAGATTTTCCGGATGATGGAGGAGAAATCCTTGACGCCGAACGGCGTATATTCCTCCCCGACCGTGGTGCCGCCGATTTCCCCGATAATGTCCTTTGCGGCCTTGAACATGTTGCGCGGCCAGACATAGTCGGCACCGAACATGTAATAGCTGTCGCCGATCCCCTCGTCCTTCAGATAGGGAATCAGGGGTGCCGTATCCTGGTTCGGCACGGTGTTGAAGGAAAAGAGGTAGCGATTGCAGATGCCGCCTTCATAGTTGGTCGCATAGAGCAGCGGTGTTTTTCCCCGCTCCATCGTCGCGGCCATGGCATCGCGCCCGGCGGAGGTGATGGGACCGGAAATTGCCAGCACTTCATCCCGCTCGATCAGCTTTCTCGCCCGTTCAACCGAAGTTTTCGGGTCCGTCTTGTTGTCTTCATAGAGTATTTCAACCTGATGGCCGAGAATGCCGCCGCCCGCATTTATCTCGGAGACCGCGAGGTCGAGACCCATTTTCGCCTGGTTGCCGAACAGCTCCAGTCCGCCGGAGAAAGGCTGTACCGCGCCAATTTTTATGGTTTTACCCGCGGCGATGGCGGGCATGCTGAAGGCGGAAGCAGCCGCTGTGGCCCCGACAGCACCCATAAATTGTCGTCTGGAGAAATCGATCATCACGTCATCCTTTTCATCAATAAACGGACCAAAGTCTGTTGAACAAAACAGTTGTTTGGCGAAATCTTTCGTGCATGGTTATGCCAGCAACCGTAGAAGAATCAATTAATTACCGTTATAGTTCGAGAAAATGATCATATTTTGACGAATTAACCCGATAATTCGACGGTATACATATTAATAATTAGTTTCGGGCCGACATTATTTGTCGGTATGCGTATAAAAATTGCCTGAATCGCCGGAAAATACAACCATGTCGTTTCTTGAGCTTGTATCACTCACCAAAAACTTTGACGGACTTCGCGCCGTGGACGGGTTTTCGCTCGATATTCCGGAGGGCAGCCTTAATGCCCTTGTCGGGCCGAATGGCTGCGGCAAATCCACCCTGTTTAACCTGATTACCGGCGCCCTCAAGCCGGATACGGGACAGGTGATCTTCCGCGGGCAGGATATCACCGGCTGGCCGCCGCACAAGATCGCCCGCCTCGGCATCGGACGGAAGTTTCAGGTGCCCGCGATTTTCGATGAATTGACGATCCATGAGAATTTGACGGTGGCCGCCAAGCGGTCGGGAAATCGCCTCGCCATCACGCATATACAGGAACAGATTCGCCTCACCGGTCAGCGGGATATGCTGGCGGGTGAACTCGCCCATGGCCAGAAGCAGTGGCTTGAGATTGGCCTTCTGCTTGCCCAGGCCCCGTCCCTGATCCTGCTGGACGAGCCGACGGCGGGCATGACCGGCGCCGAAACACTGGCCACCGCCGACCTGATCCGCAGCATCAATCGCGATCAGGGCATCACGGTTCTGGTGATCGAGCATGACATGGGGTTTATCGAATATCTCGGCTGTCCGCTGAATGTCATGTCGAAAGGCGCGATCCTCAAATCCGGAAGTTTCGCGGATATCCGCAATGATGCGGAGGTGAAGGCCCTCTATTTCGGAAATACCCTAGTCCCTGCCGATGCTTGAACTGCAAAACCTGTCGTCCGGCTATGGGGACGCCCTCGTCCTTCGGGATTTCAGCTGCCGGTTTGAAAATGGTCAGGTAACCGCCCTGATGGGCCGCAACGGCATGGGAAAGACGACCTTGCTCAAAACCATCATGGGCCTGATAAAAGCCAAAAGCGGCTCGGTGATGTTTAACGGGCAGGCGCTTGAGAAATCGCCCCCGCATCTGATTTCCCGCGCCGGGATCGGCTATGTGCCGCAGGGCCGCGAGATATTCGAGGATTTCTCCGTGCAGGAAAATCTCCGCCTCGGCCTGCTGGGCCATGACCCGAATACCGCCTTACCGCTTGACCGGATCTATGACTGGTTCCCGATCCTGAAGGAACGGGCGGATCAGCGGGCGGGCACCTTTTCGGGCGGACAGCAACAGATTCTCGCCATTGCCCGCGCCCTCATCGGCGGACCGAAGATGCTGCTGCTGGATGAACCCACCGAAGGCATCCAGCCCAGCATTGTCCATGATATCGGCCTGCAACTTGCCCGGATCGCCCGCGAGACAGGGCTTGGAATTTTGATTGTCGAGCAGAATGTCGATATGGTGCGAACGCTCGCCAATCAGGTTCTGTTTATGGAAAACGGTGAAATCCGCGAAAGCTGTGATATTGAAGTGGTGCGGCGGAACGATGCGTTGCTGCATCGCTATCTTTCGGTTTAGGTATTAAAGTAATGAGTGAGCTTATTCCCATAATCCTCGATGCCAGCTCTTATATTCTCATTCTGGTTCTGGTGGCGCTGGGCCTGATGATTGTCTTTGGCATGATGGGCGTGATCAATATGGCGCATGGGGAACTGTTCATGATCGGCGCCTATGTGATGGTGCTGGCGCAGGATCTGGGCCTGCCTTTCCTTGCGGGAGTGCTCCTCGCGCCTGTTGTTGTCGCTTTTTTCGGCCTGCTGATCGAGACGGCGTTGATCCGCCATATATATCACCGTCCGCTCGATACCATTCTGGCCACATGGGGCCTTTCCATCGCGCTCAAGCAACTTGTCGTGCTCACCTTCGGGCCGGAGTCCCACAGTGTCACCCTGCCCATCGATGGCAGCCTTGAGATGGGCGCTTTCAGCTATCCAGTTTATCGCCTTGTCCTGATGCTCGCTTCCATCCTGCTGATCTGCGGGACATTCTGGCTGTTCACCCGCACGGATTTCGGCCTGATGGCCCGGGCCGTCATCGCCCGGCCGGCAACGGCGTCAGCACTCGGCATCGATACCCGCCGCCTGTACCGCTGGAGCTTTGTCATCGGAACGGCGCTGGCGGGGCTGGCCGGGGCGCTGGTGGCCCCGATCATCAGTGTCGATCCGCAGATGGGGCTTGGCTATCTGGTGCCGGGCTTTCTTTCCATCCTCGTTGGCGGCGCAGGGCCACTTGCCGGGGTTCTCGCGGGCGGCGCCGTTATCGGCGGCGTCAATAACCTGCTCTCGGTCTGGATATCGCCGGTTGCGGCGCTGATCACCGTCTATATCATCGCCATCCTCATCATCCGCCTGAAGCCTGAAGGCCTGCTGGGAGGGCGCCGTGCGAAATAGCCTGATCGGCCTGCTGGTCTTTATTGCCCTTGCCATCACGCCGCTCTTCGTCGGGCAATACTGGACGGGGCAGCTTACCAATTACCTCGTCTACGGGTTGCTGGCGATTTCCCTGTCACTGGTCTGGGGCTATGGCGGCATTCTCTGTTTCGGGCAGGCGATGTTCTTCGGCATCGGCGGTTATATCATGGCCGTTTTCACCAAGGGCATGATCTATCCCGACCTGACCAGCAGCTATCTCGGCCTTCTCGCGGCCATGGCGGGATCGGCGATGTTCGCCCTCGCGCTTGGCTATTTCCTGTTCGCAGGGAGAGGGATCAGCGGCGCCTACCTCGCCATCATCACCCTGGCCATCGCGCTGGTGCTGGAACGGCTGATGAACAACTGGTACGCCCTTGGCGGCTACAACGGCCTGCTCAATGTGCCGCCGCTGAAGCTGGTCGCCTTCGGCCTCAGCTATGAGCTGTGGGATCGCCTGCCGACCTTCTATATTATCCTCGGGATCGTCGCGGTGGTGTATTTCGGGGTGACTTTTTTGGTGAGCACACCCTATGGATTATTGCTGACCGCCATCCGCACCCATCCTGACCGGCTGTCCTCGCTCGGCTACAGCGTGTTGAACCTGCGCCTTTCCGTCTTCAGCCTGAGCGCCGCCATTGCCGGGCTTGCGGGTGCGCTTTTCGTGACTCTCGACGGCTTTGTCTCGCCTACCCTCATCGGCTTTACCCTCTCGACCGAGGCGCTGATCTGGGTCGCCATCGGCGGTAAGGAAATGCTGCTCGCGGCCTTTCTAGGCGCCATTTTCACCCGCACGGCGGAAAGCTGGCTCTCCGAGATTTTCGGCGATTACTGGATCCTGATCCTCGGCGTTGTCTTCATGATCAGCGTCGTCCTGCTGCCACGCGGCCTCCTCGCGACACCGATCGAGAAGCTGATGCGGAGAAGGAAGAAAAAATAACGCTGTCAGGCCTCTTTCATAATTATTTTGCAATGAAACAGAATCATAATAAAACAGCATGAGACGCAACAAAGGCAGCGCAGAGGGGATGTTTTGAACGACGTATCGGGGTCCGACCCAAAGCTGGAAAAAAGCTGGCTCGACCAATTACGCCCGGAATTCGATGCGCCCTATATGCGCGATCTCAAGCAATTCTTGTTGCGTGAGAAAGCGGCCGGGAAGACCATCTATCCTGCGGGAAGCAATATTTTCACCGCCCTCAACCGGACACCGTTTCAGTCGGTCAGGGTGATAATCCTCGGGCAGGATCCCTACCACGGGCCCGGCCAGGCGCATGGCCTCAGCTTTTCGGTGCCGCCGGGGGTGCGAATTCCGCCATCGCTTCGCAATATCTATCAGGAGCTGGAGCGCGACCTGAATATCCCGATGCCGCGCCATGGCAATCTCGACCATTGGGCGGATCAAGGGGTCCTGCTGCTGAATGCCGTGCTCACCGTGCAAAAGGCGATGGCCGGGTCGCATCAGGGCAAGGGATGGGAACGCTTTACCGACGCCATCATTTCCGCGCTGAACAAGAATCGTGACAACCTCGTCTTTCTGCTCTGGGGCAGCTATGCGCAGAAAAAAGGCGCAGTTATCGACCGCAAGCGCCACCTTGTCCTGCAAAGTCCGCACCCCTCGCCGCTGTCCGCTCATCGCGGATTTATCGGCAATGGTCATTTTTCGAAGGCAAATGACTATCTGCGCCAGACAAACCAAACCCCCATCGACTGGACAGTTGGAGAACCGGCATGATCTCAGAAGAAGAATTTTTCCGCCGGATGCCGAAAATCATCGGCCATCGCGGCGCCTGCGGACTGGCGCCGGAAAACACGCTCGCTTCCCTCCGCAAGGCCGCCGAGGTTGGCACGACCTTCGTTGAAATCGACGTGACCGTCACCCGGGATTCGATCGCGATCATCCAGCATGACAATGATGTCCGCCGATGCAGCAATGGCAGCGGGCCGATCCTTCTCAAAACCCTCGACGAAGTCCGGAAACTTGATGCGGGAAGCTGGTTCTCCGAGGCGTTCAAGGGCGAGAAAATCCCGACCCTGCGGGAGGCCACGGAGTGCCTTGTCGAACTCGGGCTCGGCCTGAACCTCGAAATCAAACCCTGTACCGGCTGGCAGATTCCAACGACGGAGCAGGTCGCGCGGGAGCTTCTTGAATATTGGCCAGCGGAATTACCCCTGCTGATTTCCTCCTTCAATGTCGATGCCCTGTATGAGGTGGGACGGCTTATCCCGGATATACCGCGCGGTTACCTGACCTCCACCATTCCGCCCGATTGGGAGCGGAGACTTTTCGAAAGCGGCTGCGCGTCCCTGCATTGCGAGCAGTATTATGTGACGGAGGATCACGTGAAGGCGATCAGGGCCGCGGGCTACCGCTTGCTTGTCTATACGGTCAATGACCCGGTCGAGGCCGAAAAGTTCCTGGAGTGGGGTGTCGATGCGGTGATCACCGATTTTCCCGACCGGATGTTCGCCGCGCTTGACGTATAAATCGCGGCTATTCTTCCTTCTGGCCCGCCACCAGATAGGCGCCGGAGGACAGCAGGGAATTGATCCGCCGCATGTCACTCAATAAACTCAGATGGATCGCGCTCGCTTCCTGATCCAGCATCAGGTCGTTTCTCAGGCGGCGTAAATGCTCGTTGACCGCCTTGCGTTCTGCCACGCGAAAGATCTGCTTGCGCTCGATAAGTCTGCTGGCGGTGGCGGCATCGACGGTCATCAGGACGCTGAAGGACATGCGCAAATTCACAAGCACCATATCAAGAAGCCGGACTTCGTCCTGCATGTCCTCATCCGAGAGGGCAACCTGGTTTTTCTGCGCTGTCTCCACCAGTTCCACCATATTCATCACAACAATATTGCTGATATGGTCGATCGCGGTCGTGAAATTCAGGATCTCGGTACAGCGTTGCTCGTCCTGCTCGTCGAGCGATTCCCGCCCCAGCTTCGTCAGGTAGGCCTTGATCGCACCGTCGAAATCCTTGATGATATTGTGGTTATCGCGCACCTGCCGGAAATTCTGGCCATTCGCGCCGCCCAGTATCAATTTGAGCGACCGGCACATTTTCTCCAGCACATCGCCCATGCGCAAGGTTTCGCGGACGGCATTCGCCATCGCCAGCTGCGGACTTTCAAGGGCCGCCTTGTCAAGATAGAGCGGCTGCGGAGCGTTCTCGTCCTCCTCGGTATCTTCAGGCAGCAACCGCTCCGTCAATCGGCCGAGCGGCCCGACGAAGGGAAGGAAGACAATCGCGCAGGCCAGATTGACCAGGGTGTGGAGATTGACTATCTGCCGCGCCGGGGAAGGTTCAAACATCGCAAGCTGAGGCTCGATCAAGGCGATGAAGGGGATTGTCGCAATCACAATGATCAACCGGCAAATCAGGTTGGCGAGCGGCGCCCGGCGCGCCGCCTTCTCCGCCTTCAGGGTCGCCATGATCGGCGGCACCGCGCCCCCGAGATTTGCACCCAGCACCATAGCGTAGGCGACATCCATCGGAAAATGGCCGGTCAGGGACAATGAAAGCGCAAACAGAACTGTCGCCAGAGACGAATGGGCAATTATCGTAATCACCGCCGCCAGCAGGACGACGAGAACCGGCTCCCCCGAGAGAGATGTCAGCACATACTGCGAAACCGAGGAATCGCGGATCGGCTCTGATGCCATCGCCAGCATGGCAAGCGCGCTCAGCATCATGCCAAGCCCGAGCAGGATGCGCCCGAGGTTCTTCGCCCGTGTGCTGCTGGCCGTTGCATGGCGGACGAAGCCAACAAACAGGAAGACCGGCGCGAGAAACGACAGATCAAGGCTCAAAATCTGGGCGACAAGCGTCGTTCCGACATCCGCGCCGAGGATAATGGCGATCCCGGCTGTCGCCGGCAGCAGGCCCCGGCCCGCGAAAGAGGCGGTCAGAAGGGCGGTGGCTGTACTGCTTTGGAGCAGCATCGTCACCGTCAGGCCGCCGAAGAACGACTGAAACCGGTTCCGCAGGCAGAATTTCAGGAAGACGCCGAGCTCACGCCCGAAGGCCCGCATGACCCCCGTGCTGACCATGCGCAGGCCCCACAGGAGCAGCGCCACACCCCCGAGTAAATTGATGAGAACGATTGTTCCGTCCAAAACGCCTGTACCTTTGCCTGATTTTCCTGCCTGACAGTCGCATTATATGTGCATCGGCAACAATTGCATGCATAAACCCACGAAAATCAACAATTATATCGCAAATTTCCACAGACAGGCGGCTGCTGCCGTCTTTATGCGCCGAGATTGCCGGTGACAGCCTTTTCAAAAAGACGGCTGTATTCCTCATTTGTGAGCGCAATGGGATTGCCGCCGGAAGACGGATCCTCCACCGCCATCTTTCCGACAAGCTCCGCCCTCGCCGTATCAATGCCGAGCGCGGACAGGTCATTCGGGATTTCGAGTTCCTGTCGGAGCGCCAGTATCCAGTCCAGGAAGGAATCGAAGGACGGGTTGGCAAGGCCGAGATAGGCGGAAAGTCGCGCCAGCCTGTCCTTGATCGCATCGCGGTTACGGATCAGTACATAGGGCATCAGGATCGCGTTCAGCATCCCGTGATGGGCATCATAGAGCGCGCCCAACGGATGCGCGAGGGCGTGCATCCCGCCAAGTCCGCGCTGGAACGCCGTCGCCCCCATGGAGGAGGCAATCATCATCTGGCTGCGCGCGACAAGATCGCTGCCGTCCGCCGTCGCCGTGGGAAGAAATTCCTTTATCAGGCGAATGCCCTCAATCGCTATGCCTTCGGCCATCGGGTGGAAATGCGGTGAGCAGAAGGCTTCAAGATTATGGGAAAGCGCGTCCACTCCCGTCGCCGCCGTTATCATCTTCGGCAGGCCCACGGTGAGCGCCGGGTCCGCAATAACAACCGCGGGCATCATCTTCGGATTGAAGACAATCCGCTTCACATGGTTGGCCTCATCCGTGATGATGGACGCGCGGCCGACTTCCGATCCGGTGCCGGAGGTCGTCGGAATGGCGATAATCGGCGGAATATCGGCTGCCGGGATATCTTCCCAGTCCCTGCCGCCCTCAAGATAGCCGAACAGGCCCTGCGTCTGTTTCGCCATGACCGCGACGGCCTTCGCCGCATCGATGCCGGAACCACCGCCGAAGGCGATAATGCCGTCATGGCCGCCGGCCTTATAGGCGGCGACACCGTCATCGACATTCTTGCCGACCGGGTTGGGCTTGACGTCGTGGAACAGGCCGCAACCGATATCGGCCGCCTTGCAGCTCTCCACCGCTTCGCCGATCATGGGAAGCTTCGCGAGGCCGGGGTCCGTCACCAGAAGCGGGTTTTTCATCCCGACTTCCCGACAGGTCGCCCCGAGTTCACGAAGACGTCCGACACCGAAGCGCATTGCCGTCGGATAATTCCAGTTGCCCATAAGGGCCGTTGCATCTGTTGCCATTAATGTCCCCTAGATTGCGGTACGCAAATGATATGATTTTGGCCGGGTCAGGCTTTCATAGCCGACCGACGACAGGGTGCAGCCGCGACCGGAAT
>JBBDJF010000091.1:0-16394 GCA_040880045.1 Sneathiella sp. | reverse complement strand
TATCCTGTCCCCAATGGCTGATGGTGCGCGCGATAATCTCCCCGTCCCCATGATGGGAAATCAAGGCATTGACCCGGGTCTGTTTCTGCAAGGAAACAGGCATCATCAATAACCGGCCATGCCAGAAAGCGAGAATGAAGGGTTTCCCTTCCGTCATGAGCCGATGCGGCACCTCGCCATTGACAACCTGCCATCGGCTTGTGCGATAGACAAACCAGATATATCCCGCCGCCAGAAAGCTGATGACCGCTTTCGCGCCATCACTTTTCAGTATTTTCTTGATAACCGACAAATAACTCAGCTTTCCCCGGGTTTAACACACGTCCCGATATATCTTGCCCGCCCTGCCAATTCCAGCCTATTCACCAAAAATCGACAATTTTCCGGAACCATCGATTGCGACAATCTCGATATCCCTTTAATCTGAACAGCATATATTCACCAGATGCCGCACCGGCAGGAACAACGAAAAGCAAGATATGTCGACCGTTACGTCCCCTGAAATACATGCTTCCGCCTGTCCGCATGACTGCCCGTCCACCTGCGCGCTTGAGGTTGAGAAGCTGGGCGATCAACAGATCGGCCGCGTTCGCGGTGCCGAGGACAACAGCTATACCGCCGGTGTCATCTGCGCAAAAGTCGCCCGCTATGCCGAACGGACACACCATCCGGACCGGCTGATGCATCCGATGCGGCGTGTCGGGGCAAAGGGGTCGGGACAATGGCGGCAGATATCCTGGGACGAGGCGCTTGATGAAGTTGCCGAAGAATTCCTCAAACGCGAGGCCCGGTATGGCGCGGAAACCATCTGGCCCTATTACTACGCCGGAACGATGGGCCTTGTGCAGCGGGACGGCATCAACCGCCTCCGGCATGTGAAAAAATACTCACGGCAGCATTCGACAATCTGTACGACACTTGCATGGACCGGCTGGAAGGCGGGAACCGGCTCCCTCCACGGGTCCGATCCTCGGGAAATGGCGAAGTCCGATCTTGTCGTGATCTGGGGGACCAACGCAGTTCATACCCAGATCAATGTGATGACCCACGCGACACGCGCCCGCAAGGAGCGGAATGCGAAGATCGTTGTGATCGATCCCTACCGCAACGCCACGGCGGGTGCGGCGGACATGCATCTTTGCCTCAGGCCCGGTACGGATGGCGCCCTCGCCTGTGCGGTCATGCATATCCTCTTTGCGGAAGGGATGGCGGATCGTGCCTATATGGCGAAATACACCAAAGGCGCAGAAGAGCTGGAAGCGCATCTTGAAACAAAAACGCCGGAATGGGCCGCCGATATTACCGGCCTGTCCGTTGAAGAAATCTATGCCTTTGCGAGGGCTTACGGAACCACGAAGAAATCCTTTCTTCGGCTTGGCTATGGCTTTTCCCGCAGTCGCAATGGCGCGGTCAACATGCACGCCGCATGCTGTCTCGCGGCCGTCACCGGCGCCTGGCAACATGAAGGCGGCGGCGCCTTTCACACCAACGGCGGCATATATCACTGGAACAAAACCCTGATCGAGGGGCTGGACGCGCTGGATCATTCGGTCCGGGCCCTCGACATGTCCCGCATCGGACCGGTTCTGACCGGGGATAAACGGGACCTTGGCGATGGTCCGCCCGTTACCGGCCTGTTTATCCAGAATATGAACCCGATGGACGTCGCCCCTGATCTATCCAAGGTTCACGCCGGGTTCGCGCGGGATGACCTGTTTGTCTGTGTCCATGAACAGTTCATGACCGAAACCGCAAAGATGGCCGACATTCTTCTGCCCGCCACAACCTTTGTCGAGCATGATGATTTTTATCAGGGCGGCGGGCAGAACCATATCATGATGGGTGGCAAGATCATCGACCCTCTCGGTGAATGCCGCTCCAATCACGAAGTCATCTGCGGTCTTGCAAAGCGACTGGGGGCAACACACCGCGGGTTCGGGATGACGGAGATGGAAATAATCGATGAGACCCTGAAGCTGTCCGGCTGGCCCGATGCGAAGCAACTCACCGCGAGCAAATGGCATGACTGTCAGATCCCGTTTGCGAAAGCGCATTACATCGATGGTTTTGCGCATGCGGACAAGAAATTCCACTTCACGCCGGACTGGTCGCAAATGGGGCCTGATTTCGCAGGCATGCCCGCCCTGCCCGACCATTGGGACGTGATCGACCAGACGGATGACGCCCATCCTTACCGGCTGGTGACCGCGCCGGCGCGAAATTTCCTGAATTCCAGCTTCACCGCGACACCGACGTCCCTCAAACGTGAGAAGCGGCCAACGGTCAAGATTCATAGCCATGATGCCGCCAACATCGGCACCGAAGATGGCGCCATCGTCCGGCTTGGCAACAAGCAGGGCTCACTTCTCCTCCATGTCGAGATATTTGACGGGCAGCAACCCGGCACCGTGATTTCCGAAGGTATCTGGCCCGGAAAGCATTTTATCGAAAAGGTGGGGATCAATATCCTGATCAGTGCCGACGCCGCCAAACCCAATGGCGGAGCGGTCTTCCACGACACCGCCGTCTGGATCATGGCGGAAGGAGAATCCTAGATCAGGCCAAGGGAGCGAAGCTCGGCCGCCATTTCCTCAGAGAGTTCGCCTTCGCTATCCTCATCGTCCTTGCCTTCCTCGACAAGGTCACGCAAATCGCGCGGGGCATCCTCTTCTTCAAGATAGCGCCAGCCCTGATGCGGTGCCCGCAGGAATAGCTCGGTTTCGATAAGTTCCGACCCGAGCATCACGCCGCATTTTTCACCCTCATGATCGTACAGCCGTTCAAGGCCCAGCACTTCCTGGCGCGCGGCGATATGCCCCTTGATGATCCAGTAGGCTGAACCGCCGTCAAGAAGTTCCACTTCCCGCTTCGGACGCTGCTTCGTCACATGACAAAGCGGGCCCGCGATCAGCCGACGGGATTGATTGGAACGGAGTTGCTCAACCGAGGAAACTCCGACACCGACGATGAGTAAATGTACAGTCATAGACACTAGATACTCCGATTCGATCCTCTTTGTCCAGAAATCGCCGCTTAATCAACTTTTCCCTTAAGGGCGCGGGCCACGCTGGAAACGGGCGGGCGTCCCAGATAATCGGAAATAAACCACGCGGTCATGACAAGTTTCTTCAAATCAATCCCGCTTTCAATACCCATGCCGTCCAGCATATACACGACATCTTCCGTTGCGACATTCCCGGTTGCCCCCGGTGCGTAAGGGCATCCGCCAAGCCCCGCAACGGAGCTGTCGAGCCGCGCAACCCCCATTTCCAGCGCCGCCAGATAATTGGCAAGCGCCTGACCGTAGGTGTCGTGAAAATGCACGCCAACCACGTCGATCGGGATGACATTGGCCACGGCCTCGATGACTTTTTTGGTCCGCAGCGGCGTACCGACGCCGATGGTGTCACCTAATGAGATTTCATAGGCGCCCATGTCATAGAGCTTCTTTGCCACATCCGCCACGGCGGCGGGCGTGATCTCCTCCTCAAAGGGGCTGCCGAGGGCGCAGGAGATGCTGGCCCGATAAGGAATGCCGGCGGCAGTCGCGGCTTCGGTCACCGGCGCGAACCGTTCCAGGCTTTCGGCGATGGAGCAGTTTATGTTCTTGCGATTGAACATCTCGGAGGCGGCGCTGAAAATCTCGACCTCATCCGCCTTGGATGCAACGGCCCCTTCATATCCCTTCATATTCGGGGTCAGCACCGCATAGGTCACATCGTCACGGCGCGAAATTTTTGCCATGACATCGGCCGTATCCGCCATCTGCGGCACCCATTTCGGGGACACGAAGCTGCCCGTTTCAATTGACGTGACACCGGCATCGACGAGCCGCTCAATCAGTTCCACTTTGATGTCCGTGGGAACCATCTGCTTTTCATTCTGCAGGCCGTCCCGCGCGCCGACTTCAAAAATCCGCACCGTTGAAGGAATAGCCATTACGCGTCCTCGCTTTCTTCCATACGAACGAGGATCGTGCCGTCATCCACCTGATCGCCAACCTCGTGAAAAATCTCGCCGACAACCCCGTCCGCGAACGCCGTCAGCGTATGTTCCATCTTCATGGCTTCCAGAACCACCAATGGATCGCCCTTTCTGACCGTCGCGCCCGCCCTGGTGAAAATCTGAATAACCTTTCCGGGCATTGGCGCCGTGATTGCGCCAGCTCCGCCGTCCACGGCCATATTGTCGAAATCATCAACAATGCGAAGGAATTCCACCTGACGACCCGCCGCCAGAACGGTGACTTTCGGTCCATTCAGGACAACGGCGGCGGTGAATTTATGCCCGTTCAAATTTGCCAGCAAGTTTCCATTTTCCGTGAGTTCGGCCTTCGCCTCAATCTCGCATGAGGGAAGCTTTACCCTGAACCCGTTGTCTTCGTATATCACATGAGAAATTATATCCTGATCATTAATATGAAACATAAAATCATCATGCCCGGTATCATTCAACCGCCAGGCCGACATACCATCCCAGGGAGAGTATGGATCATTCGTTATACTGCGTGCGACGGCGTGATTCCTCTTTCGCTCCAGCACGATCTGGATCGCCGCAAGGGCGATATCCTGATCGGACGGCTGGGCCGCAGCCGGAACAAGGTCCGCCTTGAAACGTTCGATAAATCCGGTATCGAGATCCTTCGCCGCGAAGGCGGGATGCGCCGCAATCTTGCCGAGAAAATCGAGATTTGTCGCCACACCCGCAACCTGATAGTCCTGAAGGGCTGATGACAGCTTCTGAAGCGCCTTGTCCCGGTCCTCGTCCCAGACAATCAGCTTGGCGATCATCGGATCGTAAAACGGCGTGACCGTATCCCCTTCCCGAACGCCAGTGTCAATGCGCACCGTCTCGCTCGCTTTCGGCGGCCGCAGCCGCAGCAACTGCCCGGTCGCGGGCAGGAAGTCATTGGCCGGGTCCTCCGCATAGAGCCGTACTTCAAACGCATGGCCGGAAATCGACAATTCCTCCTGCGTGCAGGGAAGCGCGCCCCCGGCGGCAACTCTCAACTGCCATTCCACAAGGTCCTGACCTGTAATCATCTCGGTGACGGGATGTTCCACCTGAAGGCGGGTGTTCATCTCCATGAAATAGAAGGCGTCCTCTTTCAGGCCATTAGACACATCGGCGATAAACTCGATTGTCCCGGCGCCGACATAACCGATAGCCTTCGCCGCCGCAACCGCCGCCGCGCCCATAGCGGCCCGCATCGTTTCCGACATATCCGGCGCCGGGGCCTCCTCGATCACTTTCTGGTGCCGCCGCTGCAGGGAACAGTCCCGCTCGAACAGATGGACAGCGTTTCCATGGGAATCGGCAAAAACCTGAATTTCAATATGGCGCGGCTTGGTGAGGAATTTCTCGATCAAAACCCGCGCATCGCCAAAGGCGGATTGCCCTTCGCGCATGGCGGAGGCCAGCGCCGCCGGAAATTCCTTGGCGGAACTCACGCTTCGCATGCCCTTGCCGCCGCCGCCCGCAACCGCCTTGATCAGGACGGGATACCCGATCTTTTCGGCTTCCGCCGCCAGCATGTCCGGGTCCTGCCCCTCGCCATGATAGCCCGGCACAACCGGAACCCCGGCTTCCACCATCAGGGCCTTGGCGGCATCTTTCAGGCCCATCGCGCGAATAGCCTTTGCCGGTGGTCCGATAAAAACCACGCCTGCGGCGTCGCATTTTTCCGCGAACCCGGCATTTTCAGAAAGGAACCCGTATCCGGGGTGAATAGCCTCCGCCCCGGTTTGCCGTGCCACCTCAAGGATGGTATCCGCCTTCAGATAGCTTTCCGAGACTTCCGCCGGACCGATCAGAACGGCTTCATCCGCCATTTCAACATGGCGTGCGCCGCTATCGGCTTCGGAATAGACGGCGACAGTCTTGATCCCAAGCCGGGCCGCTGTCTCCATGACCCGGCAGGCGATTTCGCCCCGGTTCGCGATGAGTATTTTTTTAAACACGGTATGGGTCCCTCTTTCTAGTTGAGGATCAGATAATATGCCAGGACGGCTTGCGTTTTTCCAAAAAGGCGCTGATACCCTCAGCCGCTTCTTCCGTTGTCCGCCGGGCGCCGATCCGGTCCGCCGTTTTATCCACGAGATCCTGATCAATCGGCTTGCCCGCAACCGTGTAGATCAGGTCCTTGGAATCGGCCATGGCGCCCGGCGCATTCTTCAGCAGTTTCTCCAGCATCTCGTCGCGGGCCTCGGCAAGGTGATGGACATCCTCCACAACCTCATGCAGGAGACCCAGGCGATGGGCCACCTCGGCATCGAAAACCTCCGCTGTCAGGAAATAGCGGCGGCAGGCGCGCACGCCAATTGCCTCAACCACATAGGGAGAGATCACCGCAGGCAGCAGGCCGAGCTTGACCTCCGAGAGGCAGAACTTCGCGGCCTTGACGCCAATCGCAATATCGCAGGCCGCCACAAGGCCAAGTCCGCCGCCATAGGCCGCGCCCTGTACCAGCGCAATGGTCGGCTTCGGGATATCATTGAGATTTTTCAGCATCCGGCCAAGGGCGAGGCTATCCTCGCGGTTATCCTCTTCGGTGAAGTGGGCTGTGCGTTTCATCCAGTTAAGGTCCGCGCCCGCGCAATAACTCTTGCCCGCCGCTGCGACAACAACGGCGCGCACGCCATCCTGATTGCCGACATCCTCGAACATATCGCCAAGGCGCTCGATCAGTTCCTCATTGAAGGCGTTATGCACCTCCGGCCTGTTGAGGGTGATGGTCGCGATGCCGTCGGTTGAGAAATGCAATACCGCTGATTCTTCACTCATAAAATTCTCCTACATTCTGAACAAGCCGAATTTCGTCGGCTCGATGGGGGCGTTGAGGGACGCGGAAAGGCCAAGGCCCAACACCATCCGGCTTTCCGCCGGGTCGACAATACCATCATCCCAGACACGGGCGCTGGCAAAATAGGGATGGCCTTCCTTTTCATATTGCTCTTCAATCGGCGCCTTGAAGGCGGCTTCTTCCTCGGCACTCCAGCTCTCGCCGCGCGCTTCCATGCCATCGCGCTTAACGGTTGCAAGAACGGACGCCGCCTGCGGGCCGCCCATCACGGAAATCCGGGCATTCGGCCACATCCAGAGCAGGCGCGGACTATAGGCGCGTCCGCACATGCCATAATTCCCTGCCCCGAAGGAGCCCCCGAAAATAATCGTGAATTTCGGCACTTTCGCGGTTGCAACCGCCGTCACCAGCTTCGCGCCATCCTTGGCAATGCCGCCCGCTTCATACTTCTGGCCGACCATGAAGCCGGTGATATTCTGCAAGAAGACAAGCGGGATATTCCGCTGGCAGCAGAGCTCGATGAAATGCGCTCCCTTGAGGGAGGATTCCGAGAAGAGAATGCCGTTATTCGCCAATATGCCAACCGGGTATCCATGGATATGGGCAAACCCGGTGACCAGCGTCGTGCCATAGTTTTTCTTGAACTCATCAAACTCGGAACCGTCAACAACGCGGGCGATAATCTCTCGCACATCGAAGGGGGTCCGCATGTCTTTCGGGATCAGGCCGTAAATTTCCTTCGGATCATAGAGCGGTGGGACTGGCTTACGCACTTCCAGTGACATCTGCTTCGGCCGGTTGAAGGACGCGACACAGCGGCGCGCAATCTGGAGCGCATGGGTGTCATTCTCCGCCATATGGTCCGTCACGCCAGAGGTGCGCGAATGCACCTCCGCTCCGCCCAGATCTTCCGCCGTGACAATTTCCCCCGTCGCCGCCTTCACCAGCGGCGGTCCCGCAAGAAAGATCGTGCCCTGATTACGCACGATGATGCTTTCATCGCACATGGCCGGAACATATGCGCCACCCGCCGTGCAGGATCCCATGACAACGGCAATTTGCGGAATACCGAGCGCCGACATATTCGCCTGATTGTAAAAACTCCGGCCGAAATGGTCCCGGTCGGGAAAGACGTCCTGCTGGTTCGGCAGATTGGCTCCGCCGGAATCGACGAGGTAGATGCAGGGGAGCCGGTTTTCCAGCGCAACCTCCTGCGCCCGAAGTTGCTTCTTGACTGTCAACGGATAATAGGTGCCGCCCTTAACCGTCGCGTCGTTGCAGATGACGACACATTCACGCCCCTCCACCCGGCCGATACCGGTGATGATCCCGGCGGAGTGAATATCGCCGCCATACATGTCCCAGGCCGCCATCTGGCTGAATTCAAGGAAAGGGGATCCCGGATCGAGGAGCTTTCGCACCCGCTCCCGCGGGAGCAGCTTGCCACGCGACAGATGCTTGTCGCGCGCCCATTCCCCGCCGCCCTGCTTGATGGTCGCGACTTTTTCCTTCAGGTCCTCAACCAGCGCTGTCATTTGCGTGGCGTTCGACTTGAAGGCATCGCTACGTGTGTTGAGATCACTTTTCAATACGGACATCTATCTTACTTCCTTTTCAGCGCGCAGAAATCGTTTGCTTGGCGAAAGTCGCCCTATGTGGTACGGATTTGCCTCTAAACAAGAAACAAAAAGGGAGCCATAAATGGCCTATAATGCTTTTGACCTGACCGGCAAGGTCGCCCTTGTCACCGGTGGTAACGGAGGGATCGGCCTCGGCATGGCGGACGCGATTGCGCAAGCCGGTGGCGATGTCTGTATCTGGGGTACGAACGATACGAAAAACGCTGCCGCTGTCGAGCAGCTCAAGACGCATGGCACGCGGGTTTCGTCGCTGAACTGCAACGTCTCCAATGAGGCGGAGGTAAAGGACTGCTTTGCCGAGACCCTCTCGCAATATGGCCGTGTAGATGGCTGCTTTGCCAATGCGGGTGTCAGCTCGGGCAAGAAGTCCTTCCTCGATATTGACGATGCGGAATGGCAGCGCGTGCTCAGCGTTAATCTTGACGGCGTTTTCTACACCTTCCAGGCCGCGACGAGACATATGGTCGAGCGCGCCAAGAACGGTGATTCCGGCGGACGGCTTGTCGGCACGGCCAGCCTTGCCGCCATTTCCGGCGCCGCGCGAAACGAGCATTACGCGGCGACCAAGGGCGGCGTTATCTCGATGATCCGCGCGCTTGCCGTGGAATTTGCCAGATACGATATTACGGCGAATGCCATTCTGCCCGGCTGGATCGAAACCGCGATGACGGAAAACGCCATGAACTGGCAGAAATTCTCCGACGCCGTGAAGCCCCGCATCCCGGCCGGTCGCTGGGGCAAGCCGGAGGATTTCGGCGGTACCGCGGTTTATATCATGTCGGGCGCCAGCAGCTACCATACCGGCGATACCTTCCTGATCGACGGCGGTTATTTCCTCTTCTAGTCCGCTCAAGGCATCCAGTCCTGTGTGCGCGGGGCTGGATAACTTTGAAAGCTCTGCCGTCAACGCCATTACCATCCCCCTGTCGTCAGCCATTCATCAAGCTGGGCGACGCGGTCCGCGCCCCAGAAGGCCTGACCATCGACAATGAAGAAGGGGGCGCCAAAGACTTTCTTCTCAAAGACGATTTCCTCAACCGATTTCCTGAAGGCCTCTTTCACCTGTGGGTCCTGAACGGCAGACAGAAACGCAGCGCGGTCCACGCCGGATGTCGCGGCAATATCCGCAACCTCCTCCGGATCGGAGATATCCAGTCCCTCGACGAAATAAGCCGCATAGACCACCCTGGCGAATTCAACGGCCCGGGCCCGATCATTTTTTGAAATCCAGAGAAACCCCCGCGATGCCGCCAATGTCACTTTCGGAAAGTCATCGGGCATGATGAAGGGAATAGTGTGATAGCGCGCCGTCCGGTCGAAATCCATCCGCGAATAGTCCCCCTTCAGCGGATATTGCGTAAGCGGGAATGTCTTCTCCCCCTTCATGGCAACACCCAGCATGAAGGGATGCCAGTTCACCTCCCGCCCGTGCCTTTTTGCCACCGGTTCAATCAGGTGGCTGCCGAGATAGGCATAGGGCGAGGAAAAATCGAAATAAAAATCTATGGGTCCGGACATTGCCATGGCTTTCTTACCCCGCCGCCAGGTTGCGGGCGATGACCAGCTTCTGGATATCCGAGGTGCCTTCGTAGATCTGGCAAACCCGCACATCGCGATAGATTTTCTCAACCGGGTAATCGGCAATGTAACCATTCCCGCCCAGCGTCTGGATGGCACCGGAACAGACCTCCTCCGCCATTTCAGACGCAAACAGCTTGGCCATGCTCGCTTCCGTCAGGCACGGCTGCCCTGCGTCTTTCAGGCTCGCCGCATGGAGCACCATCTGGCGCGCGACCTCCAGCTTTGTCGCCATGTCGGCGAGACGAAAGCCAACGGCCTGATGCTCAATAATGGCCTTCTCGAACGCCACTCGCTCTTTCGCGTAAGTGATCGCATGGGCAAGTGCCGCCGATGCCATGCCCACGCTCTGCGCCGCGATACCGATGCGGCCCGTTTCCAGATTGGCCAGCGCGATCTTATAGCCCGCCCCTTCCGCGCCCAGCATGTTCGCGGCCGGAACACGGACATCCTCAAACGCGATCTGGCAGGTGTCGGAGGCTTTCTGCCCGAGCTTGTTCTCGACCGAGACAACACGATAGCCCTTGCTGTCCGTCGGGACGATAAAACAGCTGATCCCGCGTTTGCCCGCCTCCGGATCGGTCACCGCTAAAACAATCGCGACGCCGCCGATCCGGCCGGAGGTGATGAACTGCTTAATTCCGTTAATGACGTAATGATCGCCATCCTTTTGCGCCCGCGTTTTAAGCGCCGAGGCGTCGGAGCCAGCCTGCGGTTCGGTCAGGCAGAAGGCGCCGATTTTCTCGCCCTTTGCCAAGGGAACAAGGAATTTCTCTTTCTGTGCGTCATTGCCATCTTTCAGCAGCGCGGCGCAGCAGGGAGAGTTATTCACGCTCATCACCGTCGAAACCGCGCCATCGCCACCGGCGATTTCCATCAGGGCAAGCGCATAGGAGACAAAGTCCGTCTCGGCGCCGCCATAGGCTTCCGGAACTGTCATGCCCATCAGGCCGAGTTTTCCCATCTCGGAAAAGATATCCGCCGGAATGGCGCCCTTGCCTTCCCATTCAACCGAGTGAGGGGCCAGACACCGGGCGGCAAAACCCCGCGACATATCGCGGACCATTGTCTGTTCTTCAGATAAAATCATCGAATTCCCCTCATCCGGCGTTGAGCAATCATGCTGTTAGTTGACGATTTCGAGTGCCATGGCCGTCGCCTCGCCACCGCCAATGCACAGCGCCGCGACGCCCCGTGTCTTGCCATATTTCTGCAAGGCCGAAAGCAATGTGACAACAATCCGCGCCCCGGAGGCTCCAATCGGGTGACCAAGCGCGCAGGCACCGCCATGAACATTGACCTTGTCATGATCGAGGCCGAGATCGCGCATTGCCGCCATTGTCACCACTGCGAAGGCCTCGTTAATCTCGAACAGATCGACATCGTCCTTGGTCCAGCTGACCTTTTCCATGACCTTGCGGATGGCGTCAATCGGGGCCAGTGTGAATTCGGACGGCTTGCGGGCATGGGTCGCATGGGCCAGGAACCGGGCAATCGGTTTCAGGCCGCGCCGCTTCGCCTCGCTCTCCTTCATCAGGACCAGCGCCGCACCGCCATCGGAGATGGAGGAACTGTTTGCGGCCGTGACGGTACCGTCTTTTGCAAAGGCCGGTTTCAGGGACGGGATTTTATCGGGGTTGCCTTTCAGGGGTTGCTCATCCTTGTCGATGGTCACATCGCCCTTGCGGCTCTTGTAGGTGACGGGTGCGATTTCGGCGGTAAAGCTGCCGTCTTCCGTCGCCTGTTTGGCCCGTTTCAGGGATTCAATCGCATATGAGTCCTGCGCCTCCCGGGTGAACTGGTAAAGACCGGCTGTTTCCTCCGCAAAGCTGCCCATCAGGCGGCCTTCTTCATAGGCATCCTCCAGCCCGTCAAGGAACATGTGATCCTTCACTTCGCCATGACCCAGGCGCAACCCACTCCGCACTTTCGGCAAGACATAAGGCGCATTGGTCATGCTCTCGAACCCGCCCGCGACCATCACATTGCTGCTTTCCGCCTTGATCGCATCAAAGGCATACATCGCCGCGCGCATACCGGAGCCGCACATCTTGTTGACCGTCGTACAGCCGACACTGTCGGGAATGCCCGCCCCGAAGGAGGCCTGACGCGCCGGGGCCTGACCAAGACCCGCCGGCAGGACGCAACCCATGATAACTTCGTCAATATCTTCACCGGTCACACCGGCGCGGGACATCGCGGCCTCGATGGCGATGGATCCAAGTTGTGGCGCCTTCACATCGGACAGATCGCCCTGAAAGCCGCCCATTGGCGTTCTTGCCATACCTACAATTACGATCGGATCATCACTCATTATTATTCTCCATTTTCAAGAAGTTATTGTATCTAGTCAGGCTGTTTCGTTAAACAGCTCGCGGCCGATCAGCATGCGGCGCACCTCGCTGGTGCCCGCGCCGATCTCATAGAGCTTGGCGTCGCGCAGCAGGCGTCCCGTCGGGTATTCATTGATATAACCGTTCCCGCCCAGCGCCTGTATCGCTTCCAGCGCCATCCAGGTCGCCTTTTCGGCCGCATAGAGGATAACTCCGGCCGCATCCTTTCGCGTCGTCTCGCCGCGATCACAGGCCTTGGCGACCGTGTAGACATAGGCGCGGCAGGCATTCATGGTCGAATACATATCGGCCACCTTGCCCTGCATCAGCTGGAACGTGCCGATTGGCTGGCCGAACTGCTCCCGGTCGTGGATGTAAGGAATGACGCTGTCCATGCAGGCCTGCATGATACCAAGCGGACCGGCGGACAGCACGACCCGCTCATAATCCAGCCCGCTCATCAGGACGCGAACGCCCTCATTCAGGGGGCCGAGGATATTCTCTTCCGGCACTTCGCAATCCTCGAACACCAGCTCACAGGTGTTGGAGCCGCGCATACCCAGCTTGTCGAGCTTCTGCGCCGTGGAAAAACCCTTGAAGTCCTTTTCAATGATAAAGGCCGTTATCCCGCGCGGACCCGCATTGGGCTCGGTCTTCGCATAGACCACCAGCACATCCGCATCGGGGCCATTGGTGATCCAGAACTTGTTACCATTCAGGATATAGAGGTCGCCCTTCTTATCGGCGCGCAACCGCATGGAAACAACATCCGAACCCGCGCCCGGCTCACTCATTGCCAACGCCCCGACATGTTCCCCGCTCACCAGCTTTGGCAGGTATTTCTGCTTCTGCGCCTCGTTCCCGTTGCGGTGTATCAGGTTGTCGCAATGATTGGAATGGGCAGCGTAGGAAAGTCCGAGGGAGGCTGATCCCCGGCTGATCTCCTCCACCGCGATGCAATGTTCCAGATAGCCAAGACCCGACCCACCATAGGCTTCATCGACGGTCATCCCCAGCAGCCCGAGATCCCCCATCTTCCGCCACATGTCCGTCGGAAACTCGTTGGTTTCATCGATTTCCGCCGCGCGGGGGGCCAGTTCCTTCGCGACAAAGCTCGCCACCGTTTCGCGGAGCATATCGGCGGTTTCACCAAGGCCGAAATTCAGGCTGGGAAAATGTATTGCTGTCATTGCTTTTCCTTGAATTCAACAGGATCGAAGTTCGGGTATCCGGATACCTGACTGATTATCTTCTACTAATATGGCGCGCGCGGCAATCATGTCGATAGCGTCTCGCGGCCAAAATTCACCTGATCGGGCTTCCCCATCAGGCACATCATTGTAAACATGCCGGTCAGGCAGTGATTTGACCGCCCACCCTCTTCCGTATAGGCATCCGCCCGGCAGACAAAGAGTGTCTTGCCGGTTTTCAAAACCTCCGCCCGGGCCCGCAATATTTCCCCTTGCGCCGGTTTCAGGAAGTTCACCGAATAATCAACGGTCAGGACGGTGCTGTTCGCGGGATAGAGCGAATAGGAGGCGTAGCCCGCGGCCGAATCCGCGATTGCCGCAACCAGCCCGCCATGAAAGAACCCGTGCTGCTGGGTAAGCCCCGGACGCATGGTCAAAGCAAGTTCACAGACGCCCGGTTCCAGCGACTGGATCGTCGCGCCCATTTCAGCCATGAACGGTTGCCGCGAAAAGCTGTCGCGCACGATGCTGTCGTAATCCGGGTTCTTTGGTTGAAACACGGTCGCCACTCCCATCCGCCTTCCCGTTTGCCGGCATCGTTTCCGGTGCCTCGTTTGCGTAGAATATAGGCAAAATTCCATCATAGATAAAATCATTTATTTTGATCATAACTATTGATACTATCAATAGTATGGATATTTATCAGCTTCGCTATTTTCTTGCGGTTGTCGAAACCAGCAATTTTTCCCGCGCCGCCGAGCGGGCGTTTGTCAGCCAGCCAACGCTGTCCACGGGTATCAAGAAGCTGGAGACAGAGCTGGGCACCCCTCTCTTTAACCGGGATACACGGAAAATCTCCCTGACCGAGGCCGGACAACGGTTTTTGCCGCACGCCCGGACCATCATTTATGAGTGCAACGCGGCAAAGCTGGAGATCACGCGCAAGAATCCGGTTCAGCGCCTTCAACTGGGATTATTACGAAGCCTGTCGACGGAGAGGCTTGCGGCCCTGATAAGTGACTTCAGCAAGGCCCATCCGGATATCCAGATTTCAATCAAGGACGGAAGTGTCGCGCAGCTCCAGAGCTGGCTTGGCGAGAGGCGGGTTGATCTTGCCATTTCCGTCATGCCGGAACCGGAGAGCAACATGCGCTTTGACCGGCTGTTCAGCTGGAAATATATCCTAGCGGTTCCCCAAAGCCATTCCTTCACCAACCGTAACTCGGTTCCGCTCAAGCAGCTCGACCGGCTTGACTTCGTTCATCGCACCCATTGTGAGGCGGAAACGGATATCACCCGCACCTTCGCCAATGCCGGGACAAATCCGCATATCGTTTTCAGGACGGATCAGGACGACAAGGCCCTCGCTTTTGTCGGTGCCGGTCTCGGGCTCTGCATGATGCCCGATTTTCTTGGTGCAGCCAATGTGGCCCAGGTCCCGGTGGAGGGGTTGAATATCGGCCGGACCATCGGCCTCCTCTGGGACAAGGAACAGGAAAACGAGCTGATCCAGTCGTTCCGCATGTTCGCCAACAGCCATGACTGGCACCCGCACCGATCGAGCGCAAAAAATCTCGGCTGGGCGCGATAGGCCACCTAGAGCAGCACAAGCGTCGCCAGACCAAGAAAGGCGACAAATCCAACGATATCCGTCACCGTCGTCACGAAGACGCTGGACGCAATGGCCGGATCGATATTCATCCGATCGAGTGTCACCGGCACCAGCATACCGGCAATCCCGGCGATCAGTATGTTGAAGACCATTGCCATAGCGATAATGATCCCGATCTGGCTGTTACCAAACCAGGCCCACGCAATTGCGCCAATTAGGACAGCGAAAATAATCCCGTTCAGCAGCGCGACAACGGTTTCCTTGCTGAGGATGCGAAACATATTTGCGGCCGTCAGCTCCTTCGTTGCGAGCGCCCGCACCACCACGGTCATTGTCTGCGTTCCCGCGTTGCCGCCCATGCTGGCGACAATCGGCATGAGCACGGCCAGCGCGATGATCGCCTCCATCGTTGCATCGAAGAAACTGATGGCGACAGAGGCGGCGATAGCCGTCAGCAGATTGACAAACAACCAGAGAAACCGCGAGCGCGATGTTGACCAGATGCTGCCGAACAGGTCATCCTCCGACACACCACCAAGGCGCAGGATATCTTCCTCGGCCTCTTCGTTGATAACGTCCACGATGTCGTCAACGGTAATCACACCGATAAGCGCGCCATCCGCATTGACCACGGCGGCGGACGTGAGGCGATATTGCTGGAAGAGATAGGCGACATCTTCCTGATCCATATCGACGGGGATGAGCTTTTGTTCCTCATCCATGATATCGCGCACGGCGACCTGGCGCTTGCTCCGCATGGCGTGATTCAGGGGGACGGTGCCAATGGGGTGATGACGCGGATCGACAACGAAGATTTCATAAAACTCGTCGGGCAGGTCTTCCGTGTCGCGTAGATAGTCGATCGTTTGCCCGATATTCCAGTATTCCGGCACCGCTATGAGATTGCGCTGCATCAACCGACCGGCACTGTCTTCCCCGAAGGACAGGCCTTCCTGCAGCGCCGCGCGGTCGTCCGCCGGAATTTCCTTCAGGACCTCCCGTTGCTCGTCGTCTTCCAGGTCCTCAAGGACATCAACCGCGTCGTCAATCTCAAGTTCATTGACGAAAGCCGCGATTTCGGCTGCGTCCATATCCTCGACCAGATGATCGCGGACATTTTCGTCAAGATCCGAATAAACATCCGGATCGAGGCGCCCTTTCATGATCTGCAGAAAGGGCACCCGGAGCTTGGGTTTTAGCTGCTCAATCAGGTCGGCGGTATCGGCCGAGTGCCAGTCT
>JBBDJF010000090.1:0-2688 GCA_040880045.1 Sneathiella sp. | reverse complement strand
AGGGTCTTGCCGACGATATCAAGGAAATCTTCGCCGAGGCCAAGGGCACGGGCTTCGACGTGAAGGCCATGCGCGCCGTCATCCGGCTTCGCAAGATGGACAAGGCCGATGTGCAGGAACAGGAATATATGATCGACCTGTATAAACATGCGCTCGGCATGGCGGCGGATGAAAACACCGCCGATGACGATGACGGCAAGGAGCCCGAAGCCGCCGCCTTCTAGGCGAAAATCCCGTTACAAGCCCGGACGGGGCTGATGCTTTCCCGTGATGGAGAGCATCAGCCGCAGCCTTGAAGGCGCGTTAGACAGCGCCGATCAGGAACACCGCACCAACAACGGAGATGGCGCCGCCACCTGCGCGGATGGCGATATTCCCGATCCGCGAGCCGCCCAGCGACCCGATCCCGATCCCGAAAAGATGCAGAAGGCCTGTCGCCAGTACGAAGCCGACGCCATAGGCCACCGCATTCGCCGCCACCGGCAGTTCCGCGCCATGGGCATGGCCGTGGAACATGGCGAAGAAGGCAACGACGATACCGGCCACCCAGACGGGCGGGCGAACCATGAAGACGATCAGCAGCCCGAGCACGATGGCGGAGGCGGCGATCCCGGCCTCAACAACAGGCATGGCAACGCCCATAAAGCCGAGAACCGCACCGAGCGCCATGACAACCGGGAAGACGATCGGCAGGACCCAGATACCCGGCTTGCCCAGAAACGCGCCCCAGAGGCCGACGGCAACCATGGCAACCACGTGATCCCAGCCGAACAGGGGATGGGCAAGGCCGCTGCTGAAACCTCCGGCGATCCCGGCGCCGGTATGGGCGAGGGCCGGACTGGCCAGCAGCAGGCTCGTGGCGGCGAGGATACTCGCTGTTGTAAGGGATTTAGACATCATATCTCGCATTTTCGATTTCTCTTTGATTAGGTTCCTGTGGGTAGGGATTCCCGGTTACGGTAGCGCAGCCGCCGTTCGCTTGCAAGCCTGACGACGCCCTCCCGGTTACCCCGGAGGCAGAAAATTTCGCAGGCCCGTCGCCGCCCGCATTTGGCAGGCGGCCTCTTGTATTCGACGCTGCAATAATTAAGTGCAGAACACGCCTGTTATAAACCTTCAGGTGGTTATTGCCGGTTTGGGGACATGACGGATTTTTCCACAGATGCCGCAGGCTTTGCGGCCTTCACCATCAGTGAGCTGATTGTGCAGCAATGCGTGCTGAGCGGCCTGTTCACGGCAGAAGAGGCGCGGCGTCTCCTGGAGACGGCGGCGGCGCGGCATGAAAGCGCTGCCCATGGCCCGGAGGAAAAGGTCGCGCTGAACCGGGAGGCGGCAGAGCTGATCCGCGCGCTTGCCGACGGGCTGGAACCACTCCTGCGCGCGCCGCACGATATCCCGACGGCCAGCCCCCCGAGAAAACCGGATGTCAAAAGCCGCCCGAACTGGGTCCGCTTTCCGGATTGAGGTTATTTCTTCGCGAGGACGCGCTTCGTGCTTTGCGGATATTTTTCCATCAGCGCCGCGGGCCGCACCGGACGCAAGCTGAAATTCCCGCCGCAGTTCGGGCAGACGCCCTTATGCACATCATCGGCGCAAGGGCCGCAGAAGGTGCATTCAAAGGTGCAGATATAGGCGTCCGCCTCTCCGTTCGGAAGGTCCTTGTCGCAGCTCTCGCAGTTCGGCCTGAGGTCCAGCATCGGCATCTCCTTTACCCAAATTTAGCGGCGAAACCGATTGAGCAACAGGCCCAATCAGTTTCCGCCCGGGGGGCCAATTTATAGCAAGATGGTTCCGCCCGGAATTCCTCTGATACATCGTCTTAGCTACGGTTTAAGGTCTGCTTATGACCCATAGCGGAAGTTGACGCTCGTTGATTGCGCGCAGCAGTTTCGCCAGCCGGAAAATCGATAAATATTGTAAAAACATGGAGTTTTTTTCTTTGACTTAAAGTTTGGTCAAGCCTTTAATCTTTAGATCAAACCTGCAATGGTGGAAAACGAAGGCGAATGACTTTTGAGATAAATAATCTAGTACCGGAATTATGGTGCTCTGACTTCAAGAAAAGCCTCGACTTCTATGTCGGTAAACTTGGCTTTGAGGTGGTTCAACAGCGAGGAAGCGACCCACATGCGTATCTAAGTCTGCAAGGAGCGCAGATCATGCTCGCGCACTGGAGATTAGATGGAAGTTGGGAGCCATGGCATCCTGCGCCGATGGAGCGACCATATGGCCGTGGTATAAATTTTCAATTTATGATCAAGGGAGTGCAGAAACTTCACGCCAGAGTGGTTTCGGCGGGGGTGGAGCCGTTCCTGGCGTTGCACGAAGCTGAAATATGGAAGACGGACCGAATGGACACCCGCATCCAGTTCATGGTTCTTGATCCGGATGGATATGTCATCCGCTTTGCCGAAACCATACGGCATCGACCTGTTGAACCATCGGATATTGCAGCCCTCGATGTCTATTACGGAAGCACTGGCCAGTGAACTGATATCTCTGGCATTAGCGCTACTCCGCCGCCTGTTTCTGCGGTTCGGGGTTCCGGAAGCTGGCGAGCAGGTTGTCGAGGTCGCCGCGATAGAGCCGGAGCGCCTTGTCCTTCACATGGCCATAGCCGCGGATTTCCATCGGCAGCGCGGCAATCTCCACCGCGATGGCGTGAGTCTCCGGCGTCAGGCCTTTCAG
>JBBDJF010000089.1:79738-86741 GCA_040880045.1 Sneathiella sp. | reverse complement strand
AGGGTCACAAACCCCAGAACCGACCTGACCACCCCCAGCGTCCGGCCGCAACGAAGGGCCCGCGCGCGGGCCGCGGGGAGCGTTGTCTGCCGGTTGAACCGCTCACAGAAATAATGAAAGGCGTAGTCAACGGAAATGCCGATCAGACCGGCCCCGAAGACGAGCGCCAGCAACTGCAAGGAGCCGAAGAAAATCAGCGTCACCGCCAACCCGCCCGCGATACCGGAGCCAACGGCGAGCAGGGTCAGCGCCAGCGGCTGAAAACTCCGGAATATGAAGAAGTTCAGAATGACAATGCCAATCAGCGAGATGATGCCAATAAATCCCGCCTCCTGCTCGGCGCGACGGTAGGCATGTTCCCCGTAAAAAACGGCCCCCGTCTTCAGGAGCAGGACATCGCCGTAATCCTTGTCGAGCTTTTCGGACATGGCATTGAAGACATTGCGGATGCGCGACTGCACGCTCTTGTCAAAGGCATTGCCGACCAGCTTCCCCCGGACCAGCACATACCATTTCCCGCCTTCCTCAACGGCAAGAACATTGGCGCGGCTGACCAGTTTCGAGCTGTTCTTCAGGCTGGCCGTGAGATAATTCGGCAGCAACAGGAATGGATCGCGGCGGATCACCTCCGCATCGGCGAGGGACAGCGGCGATAGAATCTGCACCATCGCCCGGTCGATCAGGACCTGTCCCTGCCCCGCCGCCAGCAATTTCCGATCCCCCTCCGTCAGCAGGCCGGCGCGGTGCGGAAACATGGCGTCGTTCAGTTTCGTGAGTGTCGCAACCGGGGCCTCCCCCTCAACCGCCCTGAAGATCGCGGCCTCGATCAGTGCCTTGCTGAGGTCAAGCGCCGCCGCGCGGGCCGTCTCGAAATCCGCATGGCCGACAAGGGCGATCAGCTGGTCCGTTCCCAGCGCGCGTTCCGCCGCTTCGGCGCGGGTTACCCACTCGGCCTCCTCCGACTGGGGGAGCATCGACACGATATTGGTATTGATTGGCGGGCCGTCCTGAAACCGCCAGCCAATGACGACAATCGCCGCACTGACTAGCAGGAGATAGATGACGAAACCAACCCGGTTCATGGCTGCTTTTCCCGGGCCGCGCGTTCCGCCTCGGTGACGGCGTCGACCGGAGCGATCCGCTGATCCGAGAAGGTGATGACATCGCGATCGCCATTGCTCTTGACGATTTCCATCACGTCGAGAAAGTCGCCAATCTCAAAATTGAGATAGGCGAAGGGAAGCGAAAGACCGCTGGCCTTGGGGGAAAAGCGCAGGGAGAAACTCCCTTCCGACGGATGCAGCCTGGCGCCCGCCATTTCCTCAAGCGGCGCCCAGTTGCCGCTCAGGCTGTTCTCCAGCGTGTCGCGCAGCAGCTTGAAGCCCGGAAACTGCTTGAACCCGAGGCGGGTCACCTCCGCGCCGTTCATGCCCTGACGGAGCCCGTCCCCGTCGATGACCATACGGTTGGAAAAGGGTGTTTTGGTCTGCCAGATCAGCGCGTCCCCGGGCAGCAGGAAAAACTGTCCCGACGACAGGATCGGCTTGTCGAACCCCCGCAGATACCGCGCCTGCTCGAACCGGCCCATCAGCGCCTCCCCCTCCTTCAGGGTGAGCGGCGCGGCGCGAACGGAGACGGAAAGCGCGGCAATCGCGACAGCTATCAACAGGCAGAGGGCTCTTAGCACAGCAGGGCTTCAACTTTTTGGTAAAGAACAGGTGGTGACTGGAATAACATCTCTTCCGAGGTATTATCAATCGCAACCTGTATTGTAAATCCTTGCGTTAGTTTCTCGCCCGTCCCCTGATCCTTTATCAGGTAGTTGATTTTCAGGCGGTTTTCATATTCGACAAGCGTCGCCGTCACCGTCACTTCCTGACCGAAACGGAGCGAGCGGACATATTTGATCCGCATGTCGACGATCGGCCAGGCATAACCGCTTTCCATCATCTGTTGATAGTTGTAATCAAGCTTGTCGAGAAGCGCGCAGCGGGCCTGTTCAAAAAAGCGCGGATAGTTGCCATGCCACGCAATCCCCATGGGATCGAGGTCATAGAACTGACATTTCACTGTAATATCAGCGGATATCATTTTGTTTCCTCTTGATTTTTATCCTGCAGGCCGAAATTGTCGGGAAGCGCCCAGAAATCATAGAAATTGTACCACTGTTCCGGATATTCCAGGCAGATTTCCTGCAAAATGCCTGTATATTCCGTCATCGGGCGTTGCAGGCCGTTCTCTGCGCCGCGTGATCTTGTCACCCGGTCGGTGAGTTTGTCGAACAGAATACGGTGCTTCTCCCCCTCCCGCAGGCAATGAAGCACATAGACCGGACAGCCGAGCAAGGCCGCGACGATCCACGCGCCTTCGGAAAAGGGCGCAGGCTCTCCCAGAAAATCAAGCATCCGGATTCGCTTGCCGCCGGAGAGGGATATCCGGTCGCCCGCGATGACGACCCAGTTTCCCGCCGCCAGCTTTTCCTCCAGCTCGATCAGGGTTGCCGGGCCGATATCCTCAACCTCCATGATATCGATGGCCGCCGCCGGATTGGCGTCGCTCAGGAGACGGTTGAAGCGCACGGCATTCCTTGTATGGGCGAAGACGGTAATATTATTGATGCCGCGGCCTGCGCCCACGGCGCGAAGAATATCGACATTGCCAAGATGGGAGGTGACCACCATGACGCCCTCTTTCCGCTCCACCACCCTGTCAAGAGCGGCAACATCTTCCTGCAACAGGTCTTTTTCCTCAATCTGTCCCTGCCATGCGGCCAGCTTGTCCAGCGCCATCGCCCCGAAGGCGCGATAGTGGCGCCATATCTGCCAGAGCGACGGCTCCCGCGGCTCGCCTTTGGTTGCATAAAGCCGCCGCCAGTAGTCCCGGGAGGCCCGCCGTTGCGTGCCGCCGGTCAGGAAGAAATAGAGCAGCACCGGCTGCATGCAGACCCAGCAGAACCGCCGCCCGGCGAGCCTGTAAGCCCCCAGCAGGATTTTCAGGCCCAGCGTCACCCCACGCTCGCTCAGCCGCCCCCAGTGCCGCGCGGTATCGGGACTTTTGTCGGAGCGGTTGCGAAAGATCTGCGGCAGTCGCGCCAGCATCCCGAAGACAAGCCGCGTATGCATTTTCGTGATCAGCCAGTTATCAGCGCCAAGACGGAAGTTGGAGATATTGTCTTCCGGGTAGGTCACATGGATGGGGAGCATCCGGACCGGCGTCCCGCGCCAGTGCATCCGCACCATGATCTCGGTGTCGAAATCCATGTAATGACCCACGGTCTCGCTCTCGATCACCGCAAGTGCCGGGGCCAGCGGATAAATCCGGTAACCACACATGCTGTCGGTAATCGCGGTCGAGAGGGTCTCGATCCAGACCCAGACATGGGTGATCCACCGCGCCATTTTTCGCGATTTCGGCACTGTCTTGTCATATATCGGCTGGCCGCTGATCAACGCCTCCGGATGGAGCGCGGAGAGTTCCATGAGGGCGGGCAGGGCCACGAGGTCATGCTGCCCGTCCGCATCGATCTGAAGCGCATGGGTGAAGCGTTCCGCCGCCGCAAAGCGAAAGCCCGCCATGACCGCTGCCCCCTTGCCGCCGTTTTCCTCCATCCGGTGCAGGGTCACGCCGCCTGCCGGGTCGTCCAGCGCGGCAAGCGCGGATTTCGCAGGCTCGGCGCTGCCATCATCAATGATGAAAACCCGCAGGCCATGGGCGCGCAAGGCGGCAATCACCCCGCCGATATGACGATGGTGATTATAGCTCGGTACGATCGCCGCGAGGGTGTTGCTCATCGTCCCGCCAGTTCAAAATAGCCCGACGAACACAGCTCGCCGTCATCCCGGAATGAAAAGGTGATCCGGCCCTTGTCGCGCCCCCATTCCAGCCGGAGCAGCAGCGTGCGATCCGCGCGGACCAGCTTCGCGAACTTGATCTGGCCCATCTTTGAAAAGCTGCCTTGAAAGCCGAAATACTGTCTGGCGAAACGGGCCGCCCAGTCTAGTTGCGCGACGCCGGGCAGTACCGGTTCGCCCGGGAAATGCCCCTTAAACTGGAACAACTCCGCGTCCGCAAACAGCTCAAGCTCTACGATATCGCCATCGCGCTGTTCGGACAGGATGTCCGGCTCTGTCCGGCTGTCGGACCATCGAGTGTCACTGGGTTTCTGCATGATCCGTACAGTTTAGTCCGCCCCGTCCCCGCCCGTAAACAGTTCATTGAGCGCAAGCTGCTGGCGCTTGCCCTGGGCATTGACGGGCAGGCGCATAACAAATCGCCAGCGCCGGGGCATCGCCGCATTTTCTAGGTTGGGCGCCAGTTCCCGGCGGAGTTCCCGCCCGAGACGGAATGCGCCGACTTCATTATAGCGCCGCCATCCCGCCTCGCTCAGCTCGACCACGGCGACAAGGGTGTCGGGGTTCCCACCCAGAATGAAAACCGCCGCCTCTTTCACCAGATCGGAGCGGGAGAGATATTTCTCCACTTCGGCAAGGGAAATGCGCTTGCCCTCGATCTTTACAAACTGGTTGGCGCGGCCGGAAAGAATGAAACCACCATCCGGCTGCAACTCGGCGATGTCGTTGGTTGTCTCCCAGTCTCCTCCGTCCGTATAGCGCGATTTCACGCTGAGCAGGCCCGCATCATCGATGCGCGTCTGCATCCCGGGCAGCGGCGTGAAGGGCGTTCGCGGGTCGCGTTGCTGGCGATGGGCAACGCCGCCCGTCTCGGTACTGCCATAGACTTCTGTCGGCAGTGGTCCAAACGCCGCCTTCGCTGCTTGCGCCGCGTCAAACGGCAGCGGACCGCCGGCCGTAAAAATCACCGGCGCCGCGCGTTCCGGCGGCAGCGGGTCCATCGGCGGGATGCGGGTCAGATGCGCCGGGCTGGAGACAATGCAGGCACCGGGCGGCGCGGCGGCCATCAATTCCTCCCATATCTCGAAGGTCTGGGGAAAGAACAGGCGCCCCTGACAGAGCGGCAGCAGGCATTTGAAGTAAAGGCCGAAGATATGCTGGTGACTGACCGTCCCGAGGGTTGCGGCGCCCTTCAATCGCGCGCCCCATGTCGCGTCGAGCACGACAAGCTCATCCTCAATCTGGGCGAGGGATTTCGGCACCTGCTTCGGCATACCGGTCGAGCCGGAGGTGTAGAAATCAAGCTGGCAGCCGGTCGGGTCAAGGTCAGTAAAGTCCGCCGCCGCGCCTATCGCGCCATTGATCAGGATAAGATGATCGCCGCCCGCGTTCTCGATATCGGAGAGCAACGGGCAATCCTCCGCCACAAAATGCGCCAGCATTCCGGGAAGCGCGTTGGGCGGAATGATGATCCGGCAGTCCGCCTGAAGCCCCGCCAGAAACCCGGTGGCGAAGGCATAGCTGCTTGTTGTTGCCAGCACCAGCCGGTCAATCTTGCGCGCCTCGATCCGCGATTTCAGGTCCGCCGTTTCAGCCCGGAAATTCCCGAAAGTCTTTTTCTCCCCGGCGACATGCGCCACCGGCGTCTCCCCCGCCCGATCAGAGGTCAGCAATTGCGATAACAGGACAAACACCGCTCAACTCACCTTTTTACGTTTCACAAACTGGCGGAGAAGGAACTCCCCGCCAAACATCAGGCCGATCAGGATATAGGAAATAAAGCCGTTATAGAGCGTCCATGTTGCCAGGTCAGCATAAAGCGCCGTCCACAGCGAAATAGCCGCGTTGAGGAGGAAAAAACCGACCCATGCCACGGTGACATTGCGGGTATAGCGGATCGCATGGGCATCCAGCTCCCCCTCCATCATACGGGCGAAACGCTCGATGATGGGGGGCGGGTTGAGCAGGGAGTAGCCGAACAGGAAGGCAAAGGACAGGCTGATCAGCACCGGATAGGCCTTGATCGCCAGCAACTCGTTCACAGTCAACAGCAGGACAATCGCCATGACGACCGCCACATAGACGCCGAATTCAGAACGCCGGGCGCGGCGTTGACGCTGCAGCAGCAGGCGCAGGATCAGAAAGACCACCAGCGCCAGCCCGACGGTCAGCGGCGGGAAATGTATCAGGCCGAAATAAACGACAAACGGGTATGCGAGACTTATCAGGACAAGCAGAAGGTCCAGCGGTCGTAACTTACGCCACCAGGAGGGCATGAACCCGGTCCACCACATCGCCAACCGACCGCACGGTGCGGAATTCATCGGGGGGGATCTTCTTGCCCGTCAGGTCCTGCAACTTCACTACCAGATCGACGGCATCGATGCTGTCGAGATCGAGATCCTCATAAAGCTGCGCGTCTTCGGAGATCAGTTCCGGCGGCACCTCGAACATGTCTTCCAGATACTCGCGGAGCTTGTCATAGATGTCGTCGCGGGTCATGCGCCCAGCTCCTTCCTTTCGGATTGAATGAAGCTGGCGAGGCTGCGGACAGAGGCGAAATGCTCCTTCAGGTCTTCGTTCTTGGCGTTGATCTTGATGCCATAAGTCTTCTGGATGGCAACACCGAGCTCCAGCGCATCAATTGAATCAAGCCCCAGACCATCGACGAACAACCGCTCCTCGCTGTCGATTTCCTCGGGCGTGATATCCTCAAGATTGAGGGTCTTGATCACCAGCTTTTTAATTTCCTGTTCAAAATCATTCATTGCAAAGTTTTCCAACATAAAATTGTTCAAGCTCCCGCGTGAGCTTGCGAACCTTTAATGACCTCGGTTCATGCCTCAGATAACCATGCATGTCCAGTTGTTCATGAAAGGTAATGTCAAAACGCGCCTGACGCGGCGGGATTGCATACCACGGGCTTCCCTTCGTCAGCGTCGATGGTTCGCATTTTATAATCACAAGCTGTATCGGCGCATCAAAATATGTCGCAATGTTGGCGACACCACGCTGAAATTTAAGCGCCTGCCCCGGAACCGAGCGGGTGCCTTCCGGAAAAACGAGGATATTCTGCCCGCTTTTCAGCGCCTTGCCGCATTCGCGCAGCATGGTTTCCGCGTCGCCGTCATTGCGGATATATCCCGCCGCGC
>JBBDJF010000089.1:65898-79728 GCA_040880045.1 Sneathiella sp. | reverse complement strand
TGATGATACATTGCACATCGGGCATGCGCGACATCAGGAACACTGTATCCAGCAGCGCGGGGTGATTGGCGATGATCAGGGCGCCCCGGCAGTCTTTCAGCTTTTCCGTCTCGTGAAAGCGGGAATCGATAATGCCGCCGACCCGCAGGAAATAAACGAAACCACGAAAGGCATGATAGATCGTCCGCCGCACCCGCCGGATTCGCGTCTCCTCATCGCGGGTGAGCAGCGAGATCGCCGGAAAGATAAAGACCGTCATGAACAGGCCGCCAAGGCCGAACATCGAGAAGGCGAGACCGGTTCCGAACAATCGCCAGAGATAGTTCAGTCGCTCAAGCATGACGGCGGCACCACCAGTCGCCTTCGACGCCGGACCAGCTCCAGACAGTCTCCTCGCGCAGCAGGAAACGGATAAAACTTTCCAACGGATCGCCCGGCCTCGCGCGCGTGGCCGTTCCGTCGAAACCGAAGCTAAAGGCGCCGTCGTCCGCCTCGTCTGCGGATGAGAGAAGCAGCGCCAGCGCGCAAACCGGCGTGGCGGCTTCCTGAAACGGCGCATAGAAATCGGGCAATTTCTCATCGCAGTGAAGCAAAAGGACGGGTGTCGAGGGGTCTTCCCTCAGCCATGTCAGCGCCTCGATCACGCCAAGGCACAAACTCTCCCCGCCCGCCGCAATGGCCGTATGGGACTCGCGGTTCCTGGAGACAATCGACAGCATGCCGGCAAGCGAGTTATGCACGGACATCCCGAAGCCCGTGGGCGATACCGGCTCTTCCACCGACAGGCTTTGCAGGAGGGAAAGCATCTGCGTGACATTGCCATTGCGCGAACTGAAGACAACGCGGGGGTTTTCCTGCGTTCCGACATCCATCGCCACCCGCAGCGCAATCTTGCCGATCCTAGAGAGCCGACGGCGCAATCCGGCAGGCAGATCGCGCACATCGGGGGCATCGTCGGTATCGGGAATATCGGCATCCCCTCTGGCCCAGTCCTGCCAGGCCGCCGGACTGTTCAGCTCCGGCGCCCAGGCGACCCATCGCTGGACCGCAAAGGAAACCCCGGCCTCCACCTGTCGACCTTACACTTTGAGGGCGGCGACGTTCATGTTCTTGTTTATGTCATTCTGCAGGGTCCGGATCCATTTATTGTAGCTCCGGTGAATTTTCGCCCCGTCATACAGCAGATCGACGCTGGAAACATAATTGATCGAGTAGTTTGTCCTGGTATAAGTGATTTCAATGACGGCCACATGGGTGCGGTTGTGCAATGTTGCCTTCATCTTGCCCGGCTCGACTTCATTGACAATCCAGCCGCGGTTGATGGCGGATGTCTGGATGATCGTGCCGATATTGTCCAGCGACGTTTCCTGAAGCTTGACAGGAACCGGATTAGCCTCGGCGTTATAGATGGGCTGAACACGCCCGAAGCAGCCGCTGAGCAAAACCGCTAGGGCGGCGACCATCGCTATTTTAAAAAACTGTGTCATCATGCTTCCCCATATTGAATTCAAAACTATGCCAGGCTTCCGAACCCGCGCCCGGACTGACTGCAGCTAGATTTACAACCGTTGCGGATGAATTGAAAGACCAAGCATTGTTTTTTTCGATATTTTCATAAAGCGCCCTGCCCGCGATAGCCCCGGAAAATATGCGCCACTACGGCAAGACCGTTCCCTGCTCCGTCACCACCGCCGCCATGGCGATATCATGGGGCTGCGGATAGATGGTGGAAAGGCGCGCCTGTTCATAACCGATGCCGATAGCCGGGGGCCTGCGTTCCAGCGCTGCGAGCGTGCGATCAAAGAACCCGCCGCCATAACCGAGACGATAGCCTTGCGAATCGAAACCGACCACCGGAGCGATCACTACGTCGGGAACAGTTTCCAATCCCGACACCGGCATCGGGATATCCCAGATGCCCGGCTCCAGCGGATCGCCCGGCGCCCAGAGACGAAAGGTCAGCGGCCGTCCCTTCGCAATCACCACCGGCAAGGCAAAGCGACCGCCGCGCGCGTGAATTTCGTGCACCCAGGGGCGCAAGTCCGGTTCGCCCTTGATCGGCCAGTATCCGCTGAGGGTGAGGCCGGCCATATCGCCGATGGCCGTCTCCAGCCCGTCGATGATTTTCCGGGTGAACGCGCGTCGCTCTTTCGCTGGAATGGCCAGCCGTTCGGCGAGAAGCCGCGTCCGCTCGGCCTTGCGCCAGCGCGCCACATCACTGCTCGCCTGAAAATCCGGCGCAGGCGCCAGCCCCATGTAGGCCGGGTCGATTTCATGCATAAAACAAGGCGGCGAGGCAAATTCCGCCGGGGCGTCATCATCATCGTCTTTTTCCGCGCTCATCCCCTGCCTTCCGCCGCTCAGCTATCAGGCTGCGCGTCAAGTTCGCTGTTTACATACCGTTCGTCGCGCGACAGCAGCACATTATTCCGGCTGGCGATGCCAAGCTCGAAACTGCTGGCAATCCGCCGGGCGCGATCCATGAAATACTCCGCCGCCGGTGCCGGACAGACCTCGCGGGCCGTCTCCTCAAACAGGCTTAGCCAACGGTCGAAATGCCGGGAATCGACGGGCAGGAAGACATGCTTGACCATCGGCTGGCCGTGATACTCCCCGGTCAACAGCGTCACTGACGACCAGAAGATGCACATTTTCTGCAAATGCGTGTCCCAGTCCGCGATCCGTTCACCGAATATGGGACCGAGAAGCGCGTCTTCGCGGATGCGCGCATAAAAACTGTGGACAAGCGTTTCGATCATCGCCTCATCAATGCCGGTGCGGTTGCGGATTTCGGTCGTTATCGCGACCCTGTGGGGAGGATGAGTCATGGCGTTTTCCTAATAGGTATTTTAAATACCTATTTAACATGCTAGACTGCGAATTCCAAATAATTTCTTGGAAGAGTACGGAAATGCGCCTGACAAAATTTACCGATATCGCGCTGCGCGTCCTGATGGTGACCGCCCATGATTTGGGCCGGACCTATACGGCGGATGAAATTTCCCGCGAGTTGAAGGTTTCCCGCAATCACCTCACCAAGGTGATCCGCGATCTTGCCAGAGCCGGGATTCTCTCGACCCAGCGTGGCAGCGGCGGCGGGTTCCGCCTCGCCCGGACGCCCCACAGCATCACCATCGGCGAGGTCGTGCGCGGCCTTGAAGGGAACAGCGCGATTGTCGAATGCTTTCGCCCCGATGGCGGCAATTGCAGCCTGACCCCGCATTGCAAGCTGAAGGCGCGGCTCGCCTCCGCGCGCGAGGCGTTCTTGCGCGATCTCGATGGGACCAGCATCGCAGACTGCCTGTCCCCGCCGCCCGCTTTTGTCGCGGGAGGGGCGTTAAATCTTGAAGACGGGCTGGAGAGAGACGGCCGATAAAGCCTGAGAATTTGAGCGGCGGATCAGCGGGATCAGGAAATTTCCGCTTTTTTCAAGGCGGTGCTGGTCATCCGCGTATTTCCTTTTTATGATTTCATAAAACAACAAGGGACAGGGGCATGACGTTATTTTCCGCAATCGAGCAATCCCACAAGGCCATGGTCGAGGGACGCGACGTTCCGTGGCTGCTGCGCCAGTGGGTGGAACGGACACCGGACAAGCCCTTCCTCATATGGGAGCCGTTTGACGCGCCGTCCGAAACGCTCAGCTATGCCGGTTTCAGCCGCAAGGTCGAGGCGGTGGCGGCGGCGCTTCATGCGCGCGGCGTAACGCTGGGCGATCGGGTGATGCTGCATCTGGACAACAGCCCGGAATTCGTCATCTCCTGGTTTGCCTGCGCCCGTATCGGCGCGGTGGCAGTGTCCACCAACACCCGTTCCGTCGCGCGGGACATGATCTATTTTGCCGAGCACGCCGGGATTGTCGCGGCCATTACCCAGCCGTCCTTTGCCGAACTGGTCCGCTCTTCCGCGCCGGATATCAGGTTCCTTGCGGTAACCGACAATAACGCCGGAAGCCCGGACGAGGTTCCCCGTGATATCGACTATGTCCCGTTCGCGGAGCTGTTGTCCGAGACGCGCCCCTGCCCGACGCGCCCCACGGACCCCTTCGCCAATCTCGGGGTACAGTTCACCTCCGGCACCACGTCGCGGCCCAAGGCCGTGCTCTGGACACATGCCAACGCGATCTGGGGCGCGCAGATGAATGCGGCCCATATGCGGCTCTCGCGCGATGACATCACCCTCGTCTTCCTGCCGCTCTTTCATACCAACGCCCAGTCCTATTCGATGCTGGGCAGCCTGTGGGTCGGCGGCACCATGGTCGTGCAGCCGCGATTCTCGGCCTCGCGCTTCTGGGATGTGGCGCGGCGCAACAAATGCACCTGGGCCTCCCTGATCCCGTTCTGCGTGAAGGCCCTGCTAGCGCAGGACCCGCCGGAGGATCATAGCTTTCGCTTCTGGAACCCGGCGATCCGCATGACGGAAGTCGAGGACGCCTTCGGTATCCCGACCTATGGCTGGTGGGGGATGACCGAAACCATCACCCAAGGGATCGTCGGCGATATCGACCATCCGGGTCCGGCCCGGGGCATCGGTCGCGTCTCCCCCGGATATGATATCGAAATCCGCCATGCGGAGGGTCGCCATATCCGGCCCGGCGAGCGCGGGCTGCTCTATATTCGCGGGGTGCGCGGCGTCAGCCTGTTCAAGGAATATTTCCGCAACCCCGAGGCCAACGAGAAGGCCTTCGATGCCGATGGCTGGTTCGAGACCGGGGATGTCATCCCCATGGATGAGGAGGGCAACCTCTTCTTCGGTGACCGGGAGAAGGACATGCTGAAAGTCGGGGCGGAGAATGTCGCCGCGTCGGAGATCGAAGCGGTGATCCTGGAGACCGGCTGGGTCAATGAATGCGCGGTCGTCGGGCAGAAGCATCATATGCTGGACGAAGTGCCGGTGGTGTTTGTCACCCGCAATGACGCGTCACCGGAGGACCTGAAAGAACAGCTCATCGCCGCCTGCAAAAATAATCTGGCCGACTTCAAGGTTGTGCGCGATGTCATCATCCTCGATGATTTCCCGCGCTCAACCCTTGAGAAAATCGCCAAGAAGGAATTGCGAGACAGCCTGCCCGCCATTGAGGCGTGAGGAAATTCCGGGCAGTGGAAAAAGGGAAGTTTAACGTGACAGAGGGCCGGATAATGGGCAATCTGGCCGAAACAATCAACAATGACCTAAGAACTGGAGATATTCAGCCGAATGTCAGATGCACCAACCCTTGAAAAACTGCTCAGTAATGGAAAAGATGCGGCGCCCGCCATTGGCGCACCGTCCCGCTCTCCCCTGTCCTATGGTGAACTTCGCAATCTCGCCTCGGCCACCATTGTACGGTTGAACGAGCTGGGTATCGGGCGCGGCGACCGGGTCGCCATCGTCCTCCCTAACGGTCCGGAAATGGCCAGCGCCTTCGTCTCCATTGCCTGCGGCGCAACGACAGCCCCGCTCAACCCGGACTATAAGGCGGAGGAATTCGAGTTCTATCTCGACGACCTCAAGGCGAAAGCCCTGCTCGTCGAGACCGGCAGCGAGAGCCCGGCCGTTGATGTCGCCAGGAAACTGGGCATCGCCGTGATCGAACTGGTTGCGGGTGACAATACCCCCGCCGGTTATTTCACCCTGAAGGGCGACAGCATTGGCACGGCGTCAAGGCCCGGCGGCGCCGAGGCGGATGATATCGCGCTGATCCTGCATACCTCGGGCACCACATCGCGGCCCAAGATCGTGCCGCTCAGCCACCGGAATGTAACGGCATCGGCCGGAAATATCGCCCGCTCTCTCCGGCTGGAGCCAACGGATAAATGCCTCAACATCATGCCGCTCTTTCATATTCACGGCCTTATCGCGGCGGTGCTCTCGTCGCTGCAGGCGGGCGCGAGCGTGACCTGTACGCCGGGCTTCAATGCGCTCAAGGTCTTTGGCTGGATCGAGGCGGAAAGCCCAAGCTGGTACACCGCCGTTCCGACCATGCATCAGGCCATTCTGGCGCGCGGTACCCGGAACGAGGCGATTGTGAAGGCGGCGAAGCTGCGCTTTATCCGCTCCTCCTCCGCCTCGCTGCCGCCGCAGGTCATGACCGCGCTGGAAGAGATGTGGGGCTGCCCGGTGATCGAGGCCTATGGCATGACCGAGGCGGCGCACCAGATGGCGGCAAACCCGCTGCCCCCGGCGAAGCGTGTGCCCGGCAGTGTCGGCATTGCCTCCGGACCGGAAGTCGCGATCATGTCGGCGGACGGAAAGATACTGGAGCGCGGCGAAACCGGGGAAATCGTCATTCGCGGCGACAATGTCACGGCGGGCTATGAGAATAACCCCAAAGCCAATGCGGAAGCCTTCACCGACGGCTGGTTCCGAACCGGCGATCAGGGCATCATGACCAGGGAAGGCTATGTCACCATTACCGGGCGGCTGAAGGAAATCATCAATCGCGGCGGCGAGAAAATCTCCCCGCGTGAAGTCGATGAAATCCTGCTCAACCATCCCGCCGTCGAGCAGGTGGTGACCTTCGCCCTTCCCCATGACAAACTCGGGGAGGATGTCGCGGCGGCGGTTGTCCTGAAGGAAGGGCACAGCGCGAGCGAGGCCGAGCTTCGTGATTTTGCAGGCAAAAGCCTCGCCGCCTTCAAGGTGCCCCGCAGTATCACGCTGCTGGACGAGATACCGAAAGGCGCGACAGGCAAGCTGCAACGGATCGGCATGGCCGAAAAACTGGGACTGGTATAATGAAGATATGTATTTACGGCGCCGGGGCCATCGGCGGGCTGGTCGGTGGATTGCTGGCGCGTAAAGGCGAGGCCGAGGTTTCCCTGATCGCGCGCGGACCCCATCTCGCCGCCATTAAGAAGAACGGCCTGACCATCGAATCCGCGGAAGAGACCTTCGTTCTCGATAACATCACAGCGACGGACGATCCGGCGGAACTGGGGGAGCAGGACTATGTGATCATTGCGCTAAAGGCGCATTCCGTCGCCGGGATTGTCGATAAAATGAAGCCCCTGCTCGGCCCCGATACGGCGGTGGTGACGGCGCAGAACGGCGTGCCCTGGTGGTATTTCTACGGCATCGAGGGGGAAGCGCAGAACCGGCGGATTAAGGCCGTCGATCCGGACGGCACGATCTGGGACGGGATCGGTCCGGAACGCGCCATCGGCTCCGTCATCTATCAGGCGGCGGAGATTACGAAGCCGGGTGTCATCGCCCATATGGCCGGGGATCGCTTTCCGGTCGGCGAACCGACGGGCGAGAGGACCGAACGGGTCAAGGCCCTCTCCAAGCTGCTGATCGGGGCGGGACTGAAGGCACCGGTGCGGACAGATATCCGCTCCGATATCTGGGTCAAGCTCTGGGGAAATCTCAGCTTCAACCCGATCTCTGCCCTGACCGGGGCGACGCTCGACAAGATAACGGGCAATCCGGAAACCCGCGCGGTCGCCCGGAAAATGATGGTTGAAGCGCAGGCCATCGGGGAATCTCTGGGCGTCAAATACCCGATCGATGTAGATGCCCGGATCGAGGGGGCCGCCGGGGTTGGTCCGCATAAAACATCGATGCTGGTTGACCTTGAAAGCGGCCGCCCGATGGAGATTGACGCGCTGGTGACAGCCGTGCAGGAACTGGGATCGATCACCGGCCACGCCACGCCGACAATCGATACCGTCGTCTCCTTGCTTCGGCAAAAGGCCAGACTGCTTGGTTGCTATTAGATTACACGAGTCCATATCAAAGATCACAACCGTGGCAAAGCCTTACCGGATAAAGAAAAATTTAACGGTATTTGCCGCATAGTCTTGTTTTTAACGCGGGAATGGCCGGAGCAATCGCGGCTAGTTTAGTCTGAATGACAAGCCAAAGCAGGGCGCAGACCACCACCCCTAACCACAGCTATGCTATATCCGCCGGTCACGATATTGCGGCCGGAATCGCCGCAGACGTGCTGGAGGCGGGTGGAAATGCAATTGATGCCGGGGTTGCGGCGTCCATTGCGCTCACTGTCCTGCAGTCGGAACAGGTGCAGTTCGGCGGCGTCGCGCCCATCCTTGTCTATATCGCCGGGGAGAACCGGTATTTTTCCATCGAGGGTGCGGGACGCTGGCCTGCCGCAGCCGACCCCCGATATTTCGAGGAAAAGCACCGCGGGCGAATCCCGCAGGGCATTCTCAGAACCGTTGTCCCCGCCGCACCGGACGCCTGGCTGGCCGCGCTTACCCGATTCGGGACCATGAGCTTCGCCGAGCTGGCCACACCCGCCCAGGCCCTCGCTGCCAAGGGATTTCCGGCGCATGACGACCTCGTCTCCTGCTCCACCGAGTTCGAACGATATTACCGCCGCATGGGCGATAACGCCCGCATCTGGTTACCGGATGATGCCCCTGTCGCAGCAGGGCGGAATTTCCGCCTGCCCGATCTCGCCAATACCTTGAGCCTGCTGATCGAGGCCGACAGAAAAGGGGCTTTGAAAGCGGGGCGGCCTGGTGGCCTTCTGGCGGTGCGCGATGCCTTTTACAAAGGCGATATCGCCGATGTCATGATCCGCCATGTCAAGGCGCATGACGGCTGGCTCTCCCGTGCTGATCTTGCCGCCCATCACACCCCGGTTGTCGAAGCGACCGGGGCGGAGGTTTTTGGCGGCAGGCTGTATACGCCCGCAAGCTGGACACAGGGCCCGGCCCTGTCGCAGGCATTGCAAATTCTTGACGCCAGCGACATAGGCAGCCAACGCCCGCAATCCGTCGCCGCCTGTCACATGGTGATAGAGGCGCTGAAACTCGCACTTGTCGATCGGGAGGCCTATTACGGCGATCCGGATTTCGTCGATGTGCCGTTGGATATATTGCTCTCTCCCGCCTATGCCGCCACCCGCGCGGCCCTGATCAACCCGGAGGCGGCAAATCATCCATTACCCCCTGCCGGTGACATATCGAAACACATCGCCGCAAAGCCGGTTCCTCCCGCACCGACGGAAGAAAACACCGCGACGCTCGATACTTCCGTCGCGGCGATCATCGACGGGGCGGGCAATATCTTTGCCTCCACACCCAGTGATCCGTCGTTCGACGGCCCGGTGGTGCCGGAGCTCGGCTTTGTCATCTCGACCCGCGGGGCGCAAAGCTATGTCACCGCGGATCACCCGGCCCGCCTTCAGGCCGGAAAGCGCCCTCGCGTCAGCGCCTACCCGCTTATCTACAAGGGCGCGGATGGTCGCCATATCGCCGGGGGCGGCCCTGGCGCGGATTTGCAGCTTCAGGCCATGGCGCAAGTCCTGACAAACCATTTCGCCCACAAGCTCAGCCTGACCGAAGCCTCTGCTACCGCCCGTGTTTTCACCCATGGTATCCCCGCCTCCACCGAGCCGCACCTGTCCTTTGCCGGAAAGGTCGTGGTTGAGGAAGAAATACCGGAAACAACGTTGAATGCGCTCACCGCACTTGGGCATAAATCGACGTATGGCAAGGCAAGCGGTCTCTCCCGGCCTTCCATCTGCCTGGTTGCCGGTTCTGCGGACGGCGGGCTTGAAGCGGTTGGCGATCCGCGCCGCACAAGCGGACAGCGCGTCAAACAGGCCCCCCGCAATGGAAAGGCCGGATAATGAGCGCCTCCCTCCATCGCAATAGCTGGGTTGTCTCCGTCCATTCCGCCATGGCCGGCATTCCGCCGGAAGACTGGAATATCTGCGCCGGCAGGGACAACCCCTATGTATGGCACAGCCATTTATTGGCGCTGGAAGACAGCGGCATTGCCAGCCCGGAAAACGGCTTCCATCCCCGGCATATCCTGCTAAGGGATGAGAAGAATAACATGATCGCGGCGGCACCCGCCTATCTCAAGGACCATTCGGAAGGGGAACTTGGGATTGACCTTGGCCTCGCCATAGCCCATGGCCGCGCCGCCGGACCCTATTACCCGAAGCTTCAGGTCGAAGTACCGATGACGCCGATTACCGGACCTCGCCTGCTGGTCCGCGATGGCGTGGATGCAGAGAAAGCGCGGCAGGCCCTTCTCGATGCGCTCCGGCAGCAGGCGGAGAAGGACGGCGCGTCTTCTGTGCAGATCGCCTATATGACGGAACCGGAATGGACCGTCGCGGAGACGGCCGGTTTCATGAAAAGCGAAGGCAACGCCTATGTCTGGCGCAATAGCGGCGCGAAAAGTTTCGAGGATACTCTGGCGACGATGCATTCGCGCGGCCGTTCCAAGATTCGCCGGGAGCGTCGGAAGGTTGCGGCCGGAGGGCTGACCTACAAGTCATACGTCGGGGACAGCATAACGGCAGAACTGGCCGGGCCTTTTTTCGAGTTGTATGCCGCGACGTACCGCCGCAATGAAACGGAACTTTGGCATAATCAGGCGTATTTCGAGCAGATTTTCAAAACAATGCCGGAGGCGCTGGACCTCACCTTTGCCTATTCCGGCAACAACCTGGTCGCCATGCAGCTCAGCTTTGTCAGCGAGGAAACGATTTACGCCCAGCATTGGGGGCATTCGGGCGATATCCGGTTCCTGCATTTTGAACTGGGACTTTACCAGACGATCGAGAGCGCAATCGAGCACGGGAAAACCGCCGTTAATTTCGGCACAACCGGGCAGCATAAGGCGGAGCGCGGCGTCGGCATAGAACCGGCCTGTCACAGCTTGTGGTTTCGATCAGAGGAATTCCGGGAAATCGCGGAAATCGGGTTAAAGCGAAAACGGGCCGCCGCCGAACATGAGCGCGACGTGGAAAATGCCCGCCTGCCCTATTCGGCAAGCGCCCGCAAGGAAGGCGGGGAATGAATATGCAACAATCACGCAACACCCTGCCCCGCACCCTGCTTCGGATGAACGGTCTGGAAACAGGGGGAAGCATTGTCTTCCTGCCGGATTTCGGCGGCAATGTCATCTATGCTCAGCCGATCCAGAAAGTACTTTCCAAGGAATTTTCCTGCTTCGGCGCGCGCCTCGCACCGGACATGGTGGAAAGTCTCGATACCCTCAGCCTGGTTGAGATTGCGATGCGTTTCGCCGTCGACATTCACCAGTCCGATATCCCCCGTCCGGTTCATATCAGCGGCTTTTCCTTCGCCGGTCTGCTGGCCTTCGAGACGGCGCGGCATCTGTCAACACTGGAGCCGGCAACGGGTGAGCTTTTCATTCTGGATACGCGGATACGGTCGCGCAGGTTAATCACGCGCTTCCTCCACAATCCGATACAGGAGTTCCTGTATGCCGCGCGCTATGCCTTCCGCAACTGGCGCAGCCTCCTGCCCGGCAGTTCCGATCCGCTGATCCTTCACCGCTATGGACAGATCCGCATGGATCTGGGTAAACATGCGGAGGCCCACCGGACAATTATCCGCCAGATGTATGCCAAGATGGCGCAATATCATCCGCGACCCTGGACCGGCTCGGCCACCCTATTCCGCGCCGAGGAAGTCCAGTGGGGCAATCGTCTTGACGATCTGGGATGGGGTCACCTGATTGACGGGCCGCTCACACTGGTGAATGTGCCGGGCGATCATCTTTCCATGCTGCGCACAGCGGAAAATGCCGCGGTGCTTGCCGACAAAATGCGTCTTCAACTGGAGACGATACAAAAGGAGTCAGGTGATGTTTGAAATGCCGATCAAGCCGGGCATTCATCCTTTCGATCATTTTTGCGCGCATCTTGACCGGATGCTGGACGCAAATGCCGCGAAGGAATTCGCCGATCTTGCAAACGGCCCTGTCTCCTATGAGGCTCTGGCGCGCGATATGCGCTGCCTTGGCGCGGCTTTCGCGGCAAACGGCCTTGTTGCAGGGGACCGGGTTCTTGTCGCCTCAAAAGATGAAGGGGCGACGGTCAAGCTCTTTCTCGCGCTGCTGCGTGCCGGAATGACGCCGGTCATCGGCGATGCCGAGCTAACCGGGCCGGAGCTTGGCGAACTGATGGAGGTTTGCGATCCCGCCGCCCTCTATGCGGATGAGGCGATGCTGGCGAACGCCGATACCGGCGGAAAACTTTCCCCCTCACGGATCATCCCGATCAGTGACGTTCGTGAGACCTTGTCGAAAACTCCCGATCCGGGCAGTTGGCCAACCGTGGAGACCCGGCCTGAAGTCGCACTTCTGGTGCTGACATCGGGGACGACATCAACGCCCAAGGCAGTTGAGCTGACCCATGAAAACCTGATCGCACAGCTCGCGATTTTCAAGGATATCTACGGTTTTGACAGCGCCACGCGGCTTCTCAACCTGCTGCCGCTGCATCATGTGGACGGTTTGATCCGCGGGCCGCTTGTCGCCTTGTGGTTCGGCGGTTATCTCTATCGGAAGACGCCGTTTTCGGTGCAGAACGTGCCCGCGATACTGGAAAAATTCCGCGAAAAGAACATCACCCATTTCATTACGGTACCCGCCATGCTGCGGATCGTTGCCCGCATCGGCTGCGACACGCGCGAGACATTCACCGGGCCGGATTTCCGCTTTATCCTGTGCAGCGCCGATCTTCTCGATGCCCAGCTCTGGCGCCATGTGGAGGAGACCTTCAAGACACCAGTGGTTAATGCCTACGGGCTGAGCGAGGTGGTCTGCGATGCCCTTTTTGCCGGACCGGATGAGGCCACCCGGCGGATTGGCTCGCTCGGGCGACCGCATGGCTGCACCGCCGAAGTTCTGGATAATGATTTGCGCCCCGTTGCAGAAGGGGAAACCGGGGAGCTGGTGCTTTCCGGGCCAACCGTGATGCGCGGCTATTTCAACGCGCCGGACATCACCGCAAATGTGCTGCGTGACGGTGCCTTTCATACCGGAGATTATGTCCGGGTCGGACCGGACGGGCTGTTTGACTTTGTCGGACGCAAGAAAACGGCGATTGTCTCCGCCGGGGCGACGATCCACCCGGAAACCGTGACCATCATTCTCTCGACCATGCCCGGTGTGGCGGAGGCGGTCGCCTTTGGCGTGCCCGATGCGACCCGCGGCGAGAAACTGGTCGCGGCCATCGCGCCGCAACCCGGCCATGAGATCACCGCCGCCGATGCCTCCGCCTTTTGCCGCAAGCATCTCTCGGCGGAGCGGACCCCGGCTGAATTCCGGATCATGGCCTCGCTGCCGCGCGGGGCATCGGGGAAAGTCCTGATAGCGGAACTGACAGCCGCAGAGACTCAGAAACCGCCGAGCGAACCGGCTCCCGATGCAGATGACACCGCCGACCTTGAGGAGAAAGTCTGCGCGGTCGCGGCCAGATGCTTCAATGTCGATGCGGCAGGCCTCTCGGCGGAGTCAACGCCGTTCAATACCGACGGCTGGGATTCGCTTGCGCATATGACCCTGATCGAGGAGTTGGAGCTGACCTTCGACATGCAGTTCTCCGCCGCCGAGATTGCCTCGATCGCGTCCCTCGGCGACGCCATCGAATTTATCGAAGGGGCGCTCGACGCCAACGCCTGAGGCTGCCCGCCTTCCGTATTTCCGCCCCGCTCCTGTATCGGCATTGACGGTTGCTTTCGCCTGCGCGTAGACTACCTCAAAATATGTCGCGCAGATAAACCGAACCCATAAGAGTTCCCGACCAGGAGAGACCCGCAATGACAGAAGCAGCCTTCATCTATGACGCCATCCGGACGCCCCGATCCAGGGGGAAGGCGGATGGCTCGCTGAACGAGGTCAAGCCCATCACCCTCGTGACGACGCTGCTCAATGAAATGCAGCAGCGGCATGATCTCGATACCTCCCGCGTCGATGATGTGATGCTCGGCTGCGTTGCCCCGGTCAAGGAGCAGGGCTCCGTCCTGCCGAAAGTCGCGCTGCAGGTCGCAGGCTGGGACGAGAGTGTTCCCGGCGCGCAGGTCAACCGTTTCTGCGCCTCCGGCCTCGATACCT
>JBBDJF010000089.1:17330-65888 GCA_040880045.1 Sneathiella sp. | reverse complement strand
CTTCAACACCGCCGCGGCAAAGGTCGCCAGCGGCTGGGAAGACCTGGTCTGCGCGGGCGGCTATGAAAGCATGAGCCGCGTCCCCATGGGCAGCGACGGCGGCCCCTTCGCCGAAGACCCCGAAACGGTTCTCGCGACGGGTTTCGTGCCGCAGGGCATCGGGGCGGACCTGATTGCCACGATCGAGGGCTGGTCCCGCGATGATGTCGATGAATTTGCCGTCCGCAGCCAGAAACTCGCCGCCAAGGCCCGCGACAGCGGCTGGTTCGATAAATCCGTCATTCCCGTCCGCGATGAAAATGGCCTGATCATTCTGGAAAGGGACGACTTCATCAAGCCTGACACCGACATGCAGACGCTGGGCAGCCTGAAAGCGAGCTTTGCCGGTCCCGGCGCGATGGGTTATGACGAAGTGGCCCTCGCCCGCTATCCGCATGTCGAGCGGATCAATCATGTGCATACGCCCGGCAATTCCTCCGGTATCGTCGATGGCGCCTCGCTGGTGATGGTCGGCAACGAGAAAGTCGGCAGGGAACTGGGGCTGACGCCGCGCGGGCGCGTGATCTCGATTGCGCTGACGGGCACCGACCCGACAATCATGCTGACCGGACCCGGCCCGGCCTCCCGAAAGGCGCTCGAAAAAGCGGGACTGACCATCGATGATATCGACCTGGTGGAGATTAACGAGGCCTTTGCCTCCGTCGCCCTCCGGCTCCAGCGCGACCTCGATGTCCCGGACGAGAAACTCAATGTCGTGGGCGGCGCCATTGCCATGGGCCACCCCCTCGGCGCGACCGGCGGCTGTCTCGTCTCGATCATGCTGGACGAGCTGGAACGGCGCAAGCTGAAACGGGCGCTGCTGTGCATGTGCGTCGGTGGCGGCATGGGGATCGCCTCCATCATTGAACGCGTGTAAGGGGCAATTTCATGACCGGATTCAGATACGAAAAAGACGCCGACAACATCGTCACCATCACCATGGACATGCCGGGGCAGTCGGCCAACACCATGAGCGACGCCTATGACGGGTTCATGAGCAAGGCGATCGACGCGCTTGAAGCGGATAGCGATCTCGCGGGCGTTGTCTTCGCCTCCGCCAAGAATACCTTTTTTGCCGGGGCCGACCTCAATTCCATCCTGACGACCGGTGAATCGGTGGAGGACTTCTTTAATTACATCGAGAATTCCAAGGGTTATTTCCGGCGGATAGAGAAACTGCCCGTTCCCGTTGTCGCCGCGATCAATGGCGCGGCCCTCGGCGGCGGATATGAGCTGTGTCTTGCCTGCAATTACCGCGTTGTCGTCGATGACCCCAAGGCCATCGTCGGCCTGCCCGAGGTGACGCTGGGCCTGTTGCCGGGCGCGGGCGGCGTTGTTCGCCTGACCGCCCTGCTCGGGCTGGAGAAGGCCCTGCCCCGCCTGCTGGAAGGCAAGCCCGCCAAACCCGGCATCGCGAAAGCGGAGGGGATGGTCGATGCGATTGTCGGTTCCGAGGAACAGCTTGTCCCGGCGGCGAAAGCCTGGATCAAGGACAACCCGGACGCGGCGACGCAGCCGTGGGACCGCAAGGGATTCAAATATCCCGGCGGCAATGCGGACGCGCCCAATGTCCGCATGACGGCGACCGTCGCCCCGACCATGCTGTACAAAAAAACACGCGGCCTGATGCCCGCGCCGGAGCGGATTCTCGATATCGCCGTCAACTCCATGCGGATGGGATTTGAAAGCGCGCTGCGCGCCGAGAGCCGGGGGCTTTGCTCGCTGGTCCAGACGCCCGAGGCGAAGGCCGCGATTGCAACCACCTTCTTCGGCCTCAACGGCATCAAGAACGGCAAGCACCGGCCGGAAGGCGACCGCTGGAAAGCGAAAAGCTCGGCTGTGCTCGGCGCCGGAATGATGGGCGCCGGGATCGCCTGGGCCCATGCCGCCCGCGGCCTCCCGGTTTACCTGAAGGATACCGATGTCGAGAAGACGGAAAAAGGCAAGGCCTATTCCGAAGGGCTTGTCGCGAAACGGATCAAACGCGGCCAGATGGAGGAGGAAGCGGGAAAGGAACTGCTCGATCACATCATGCCGACGGACAAGGATGACGCCTTTGCCGGGTCCGATATCATCATCGAGGCAGTGTTCGAGGATATTGCCCTGAAGGAAGTCGTCATTCCCGAAACCTTCAAGCAGTTGGGGAAGGACGGGATCTACGGTTCCAACACCTCGACCCTGCCGATCTCGATGCTGGCGGCGGCCTGCCCGGACCCGACCCGCTTTGTCGGCATCCATTTCTTCTCCCCCGTTGACAAGATGCAGCTGGTCGAGCTGATCAGGGGGGAGAAAACCAGCGCGGATACACTGCGCAAGGCCTATGACTATGTGACGCAGATCGGCAAGATCCCGATTATCGTCAATGACAGCCGGGGCTTCTTTACCTCCCGCGTTTTCGGCACCTTCACTGATGAAGGCGCGAGCCTGATCGTCGATGGCGCCGATCCCGTCCTGATCGAGCGCGCCGCATGGAAAGTCGGGATGCCGGTCGGACCGCTCGCGGTTGCCGACGAAGTCAGCCTCGTGCTGCAGAAGAAGGTCCATGACACGCACAAGGTCCTCGACGAACGGCTGGGCATCAAGGATGGCTTCCCCAGCAACAACGATGCGACCGTCGCCGTCAACCACAAGATGGTGGAGATGGAGCGCGGCGGACGGCAATATGGCGGCGGCTTTTACGACTATGCAGCGGACGGCAGCAAGACGCTCTGGCGCGGGGTCGAGCAGTTCATGAAGGGCAACAGCGAGGTTCCCATGCGTGATATCGAGGACCGCATCCTCTATCGCCAGGTGATCGAGACCTTGCGCTGCTATGATGAAGGGGTGCTGCGCAACGAGGTGGAAGCCAATGTCGGCTCGATCTTCGGGATCGGTTTCCCTGCCTATACCGGCGGCGCCCTCCAGTTCGTCCATGGCGTGGGGATCGATACCTTTGCCAAGCGGGCGAAGGAACTCGCTGACGCCTATGGAGATCGCTTCGCGATTGCCCCCGCCGCACTGGATAAACTGAGGAGCAACAAGCGGAAGGCCGCATAAAGCCGGCGAAAATCACTGCAGCAAATCGGGCTCCGTGAACTCACCATCCCGGAATAGCGGTTGCCATATGGGCACTTCCTATTCAAAATAGGGATATAACAACAAGAAGAACGTGACCGGAAAACCGGCCACCCGAAAGAGAAACTGGTTCACATGCAGTATTTTAACTTTGATCCCTACAGCCTGCCGCCGGAGGCCGAGGAACTTCGCAAAGAGGTTCGCGAATTCCTGGCGGAAGAACTTGCCGACTATCCGGCGGTGCTCCGGTCCCGCTCCTGGTCCGGCAAGAGCGAGGAATTCTCCCGGAAAGTGGGTAAGCGCGGCTGGATCGGCATGACCTGGCCGAAAAAATACGGCGGCGCGGAACGCTCCTTCTTTGAGCGCTACGCCTATCTTGAGGAAGTGCTGGCCTATGGCGCTCCGGTCGGTGGCCACTGGATCGCGGACCGCCAGAGCGGCCCGACATTGCTCCGCTTCGGAACAGAGGAACAATGCCAGCGTATCCTGCCCGGCATCATCAAGGGCGAATCCTTCTTCTGCATCGGCATGAGTGAGCCCGACAGTGGCTCCGATCTCGCCTCGATCCGCACCAAGGCGGTGAAAACCGACGGCGGCTATGTGATCAACGGCGCGAAGATCTGGACGACCGGGGCCGAGAGCTGCAAATGGATGATCGCGCTGGTCCGCACCGGCAGCAACCCGGAAAACCGGCATCAGGGCATGAGCCAGTTCCTGATCGATCTGAAAGATTCCAAAGGCCTGACCATCAGCCCGATCAAGAACATGGCCGGGGAAGAGCATTTCAACATGGTGGTGTTCGAGGATGTCTTCGTACCCGACGAAAACCGTATCGGCGCGGAAGGCGACGGCTGGAAACAGGTGACGGCGGAGCTTGCGTTCGAGCGGTCAGGACCGGAGCGCTACATGTCCTCCATCCAGTTGCTGATCGAGATTATCCGCGAGGCAAGGCTTCAGCCGGACACCCGGTCGCAAGAACAGATCGGCCGTCTCGTGGCGCATCTCGCGACCATGCGGCGGATGTCGATTTCCGTCGCGGGGAAGCTGGAAACAGACTCGAACCCGGCGCTTGAAGCTTCGGTCGTGAAGGACCTTGGCGCCATCTATGAACAGGGAATACCGGAAATCGCCCATCGCATCGGCCGCGGCGAGGCGAGCATGACCGCCCTCTCCGATTTCGAGCAGGTCCGCGCCTATCTCACGCAGGCGGTGGTGTCCTTCTCCTTGCGCGGCGGCACACGGGAAATCCTTCGGGGTATTATTGCAAGGGGGCTCGGCCTGCGATGAATGAAATGCGTCAGATTATGGCCGATACGGCTGAAAAGCTGTTCACAGAGCATGTGACACGAAACCTGAAGGAAACGGCGGAAGCTACTGATTTTCCTGAAAATCTGTGGAATGCGGTTGAGGAAAACGGGCTTCTGCATATTCTCGTGCCGGAAAATCTTGGCGGTGTCGGCGCGGAATTCGCGGACGCCGAGGTGATCGCGCGCGGCATGGGCCGCCATGCGGTTCCGATGCCGGTGGTGGAAAGCATCCTCGCCAACTGGATACTGGCCGGTGCCGGGCTTGATATCCCGACCGGCATGACCGTCCTCGCCCCGGTCCGCGCGGATGAGTCCTTGTCCCTCATGGATGAAACGGTGAGCGGAACGGCAACGCGCGTCCCCTGGGGCCGGACGGCGGCGCAGGTCGTCGTCGTGACGGCGGAAGGCGGGGTCGCCCTGATCGCGGCCGGATCCTATGAGGTGAGCGAGAACCAGAATATCGCAGGGGAACCGCGCGATACGCTGGTCTTTGACAAGGCGGCACCCGCGGCTACCGGCATCCTGCCAACCGGTTTCACAGTGCAATCCATCCATGCCCTCGGCGCGATGATGCGTTCGGCGCAGATGGCCGGGGCGATGGAATGGATACTGGAAGCGAGTGTGCAATATGCCAATGACCGGGTCCAGTTTGGCCGCGCCATCGGCAAATTCCAGGCCATCCAGCAGAGCATGGCGGAGCTCGCCGGGCACGCGGCGGCCTCCGGCGCGGCGGCTACCGGCGCCTTTCAGGCCGCTGATCTCGCGGTACAGTCGGGACATGACAGCACCTTCGAGATTGCAGCCGCCAAGACCCGGATCAGCGAGGCAGCAGGCATTGTTGCCTCGATTTCCCACCAGATACACGGTGCCATCGGCTTCACCTATGAGCATGACCTGCATTTTCGCACCCGGCGGCTATGGTCGTGGCGCGACGAGTTCGGCTCCGACAGCTATTGGGCGGACTGGATCGGCGGCAATATACTGGAGCGGGAGGCCGATGATCTCTGGCCGTGGCTGACGACCCGGCCGACATAGAAGAACGAAACAGCAGACTGAACTGCGAGACGGGAGAAACAGAATATGGCACTGGATATTAAAATCAGCGGCGGTACGATCGTCGATGGCACCGGCGCTCCGGGCTATGTGGGCGATATCGGCATCTCAGGCGGCCGGATCGTTGCGGTTGGTCAGGTTGAGGAAGAGGCCGATCAGGTCATTGACGCGACGGGCCTGACGGTCACGCCCGGATTCGTCGATATCCACACCCATTACGATGCGCAGGTGATCTGGGATAGGATGCTGTCCATCTCCCCCTGGCATGGCGTGACCACAGCAGTGATCGGCAATTGCGGCTTCGGTGTCGCGCCAACCCGCCCCGCGCACCGCACCAGCATCATGCGCACGCTGGAAAAGGTTGAGGGCATGTCCTATGACGCGCTGGCAAGCGGCCTTGGCGAGGAGTGGCCGTTTGAAAGCTTTCCCGAATATATGGATGCCATCGAGGAGCGCGGCTCCGCGATCAATCTCGCGGTCTTCGCCGGGCATACGCCGATCCGCACCTATGTCATGGGAACGGAGGCGGTGGAACGCACCGCGAATGACGATGAAATCGCGGCCATGGCCGATATCGTCCGCGGCGCGATGGAGGCCGGGGCTATCGGCTTTTCCACCTCCCAGGCAACGACCCATCACGGCTATGGCGGCAATCCGGTGCCAAGCCGCCTCTCGGACATGATCGAGATTGACAGTCTCGTCTCCGCCGCAAAGATTTCCGGTGCCAAGATCATTCAGGCGACTGTCGGCCCGACCCTGTTTCATGACCAGCTGGCCCTGCTCGCGCGCAAGCATGACATCCCGGTGACCTGGACGGCGCTTCTTTCGGGCATGTCCGGCCCCGGATCGCACCGCAAGCACCAGAAGATCACGCGTGATTTGCGGGCGGACGGCACGAAAATCCATCCGCAGGTCGCCTGCCGCCCGATCAATTTCGACTTTGAATTCAACGAGCCCTTCCCCTTCGAGATGCGTCCCCTGTTCAAGCAGGTCATGCAGGCGGACCGTGACGGGCGCAAGGCAATCTATCGCGATCCCGAATTTCGCAACCAGTTCCGCGAGGATACGGCTGCCGGGGCCCGCAATGCGCTTGCAGGCTGGATCGACCGTACGGTCATCTCGATGGCGCCGGACAACCCGGAATGGGAAGAACGCCCGCTGCGCGAAGTCGCGATGAGCGTCGGCAAGGACCCGGTTGATTTTGTGCTGGATTTGTCGCTTGAAACGGATTTCGTCGCCCGCTTCCGCTTCGCCATTGTGAATTATGATGAAGAGGAAGTCGCCGAGCTGTTGCAGGACGATAACCTGATTCTCGGGCTTTCCGATGCCGGGGCCCATGCCAGCCAGCTTTGCGACGCCTGCTATTCGACCCATCTTCTCGGCCATTGGGTGCGCGACCGCGGCACGCTGACGCTGGAAAAGGCAATCCATATGCTGACGCAGAAACCGGCAGAACTGTTCGGCATTGCGGATCGCGGCATCCTTGCTGAAGGGGCAATGGCCGATGTGGTGATTTTCGATCCGGCGACCATCTCGGCGGGTAAGCTGCAACGTGTCCATGACCTGCCAACGGGTGCGGACCGGCTGATCTCCCCGGCAAGCGGTATCCGGACGGTCATCGTCAACGGTAAGGTTTTGCTGGAAGAAAACCAGACGACAATCCCCGAGGCCGCCGCGCTTCCCGGCAAACTCCTCCGTAACGGCGTCGCCGCCTGAAATCAGGTCAGGCGGCCGCCGCGCCGATTCCCTTTGATCCGCCGGTGACAATGGCGCTTTTCCCGTTAAGGCCCAAATCCATTTTTATCTCCTTTTTCTTTTGCCGGTACTATGGCATGATTTGCAGGTATCAGGACCACCATTTATGATTTTTCCATATGTTGCGGGTTCTGGTCGCGGCATCAAGTTCTTTCCACAAACCGCACTTTATGATTTAATCAATGGGCGCGCCATCCACGGCGCGAAGTCCCCAGTCACCATCCGGCCGCAGGGAGGGCCTGGCTTTTGTATCAATCCTTTGTGCGTGCCCTGTTGCGTAATCCCCGACAAATCGGCGCCGTCGCCCCCAGCGGGCCATCGCTGGCGCGGGCAATGGCGAAGGCGGCGGAACCGGCGGGCAAGCGACTCCTTGAAATCGGGCCCGGCACCGGCGTCATTACCGAGGCATTGCTTGAACGCGGTGCAGCGAAAGACGATCTTTACCTGCTGGAGCGCGATGCCGCCCTCGCCGCCTATCTTGACCGGAAATTCCCAGATATCCGCGTGATTGTCGGCGATGCCCGTATAATCTCGGAACTGGTCAGCCCGGACATGGTCGGCAGCTTTGGTGTAATCGTCTCCAGCCTGCCGCTCCTGAATATGAAGGAGGCGGATAAAATCTGTATTCTGGAGCAGATTTTCTCGCTACTCAGCCCCGACGGCGCACTGGTTCAGTATACCTATTCCGCGAGAGCCCCCCTCTCCCCGGAACTGGCGGACCGTTTCGGCGTCAAGGGAACACGGACGACCACCGTCTTCAGGAACATTCCCCCCGCAAGCGTCTGGAAATACAGCCGCGATGACGGCCCGGATATCCGGTAGATACGGTTTATTGTTTTTCTGGAAGGCCTGCGAGTCTACGCGCAACTATCCCTTCCAGAAACAAGGCGCGCTGCACGCCTATCAGTTCGTCCAATGTCTTGAAATTCTGTGTTTTTTTGCGTTCAGGGTCGAACCAAAGGACTGTCCAGTTCAATGCGCCGAGCATGAGCTGGCGTAAGGGAACCACCTCCAGTTCGGCGCGGAGTTCACCGGCTGCCTGTGCCCGTCTGAGGCTTCGTTCCCAGACGGCCGCATACTCCTGGCGAACGGGTCTTTGCCGCAAACTGATGTCCCTGGGGAGCTGACCATAAATCCTGATATTGGTGGAAACAAATTCATCATGTGTATAGAGATACAGCATATGGGACCGGATGCCCGCCGCCAGTCGACTGCCGTGATCGGGAAAACCCGTGTCGCTCTCCAGAATGGCCCCGACGCCGTCCGTAATTTCACGCAGGCCCTGCGCCAGGACGGCATCGATAATCTCTTCCTTGGATGAAAAATGGTAATAGAGACTTCCTGCCTCAAGCCCTGCCCGTTCGGCTATTTGGCGTAAAGTGCTTTCTTCATAACCCCGGTCACAGAGGACCCGGGCCGCAGAGAATATGATATGAGCTCTGGTTCGTTCCGCCTTTGTGCGGCCTCTCTCATTCCTGAGCACAGGGTCGACAAGGGCTGGCATATCCTTCCATCTCGCGGGATCGGCAGTCGGATAAAGCATTCCGTCCAGCAACAGACCGGCCGTCTTCTCCGAAAAGTCGCTAAGGGAGTAATTTTTCGCATCGAACCATTCCACCGTCCAGTTCAACGCGCCGACAATCAGCCGCTGGAGCGAGGAAAGATCAATATCATCCCGAACGTCGCTTGACTCCCGGGCATTGGTGAGCAGTGCCAGCCAGAGATCACCATAGGCATGAAAGGAAGGGCGGTGGCGTATCCTCACTGCGCCGGGCAGCGTTGAGAAATTACGCATACTCGCGGCGGCAAAATCGCCCTCGATCAGGATGCAGCGCAAATGCGCATGGATCATGGCCCGGAAGGTCTCGCGAAAACCTGCCCTGCGGGCCACGCAGTCGCGATAGATCGCCGATACAACCTCCAGCGCCTGCCGAAATCCAAGATCGAGCACGTCTTCGAGAATGTCTTCCTTGGATTCGAAATAATAATACAGGCTGGCCGCCTCGATTCCGGCGGCGGCCCCGATTTCCTTGAGGGTCGACGCGGCATAGCCCTTGTCGCGGAACTGCCGCGCCGCCGCCGACAGGATGAGTTTGCGGGTCTCGGCCGATTGACGTTGTCTGCCCTTGCCGCCTTGTCGCCGGCCCGGCCTTTCCCGCATTACTGTTCCCTTTCCAATGAGAGTTCTGGACAGCCAGATGGCCTATGAGATACCGTTATTCATCTGAAAAGTTAAGCGCAATCAAGAATGAAGATCAACCAGCGCAAAGAAACAGGGAGAAAGCAACATGCGGGGACTGAAAAACAAGCGCGTCATCCTGACCGGCGGCGCGAGCGGGATCGGGCGCAGCATTGCCCTGCGCTTCGCCGAGGAGGGAAGCGAGGTGAACATCTTTGACATGAACGGTCCCGGCGCCGAGGAAACAGTCCGTGAAATCACCGCGGCGGGCGGCCAGGCCAGTGCCTTTGAGGTGGATATCACCGATCGCGCCCGGATAGATGTCGCCGTTGCCAGGGTTGAGGAAAAGGGACCCGTTGATATCCTCGTCAATAACGCAGGCTGGGACCGGATGGAAAATTTTCTCGATTCAGATGTCGAACTTTGGAAAAAGGTCATCGATATCAATCTTTACGGTCCGCTTCACATGCACCATGCCGTTGTCCCCGGCATGGTCAGGAACGGCGGCGGACGGGTCGTCAATATCAGCTCCGATGCCGGGCGGGTCGGCTCGTCGGGAGAGGCGGTCTATTCGGCGTGTAAGGGCGGCATTATCGCCTTCAGCAAGACCGTCGCCCGTGAGTTGGCGCGCGCCGGTGTCCAGCTGAACGTCGTCTGCCCCGGGCCAACGGATACACCGCTCTTCGCGGCCGTCGCCTCGGGTGATGCGGGCGTCAAAATCGCCGAGGGACTGAAACGGGCAATCCCGATGCGCCGCCTCGCGGATCCATCCGACTTTCCGGGTATCGTCTGCTTCCTCGCCTCCGACGATGCCGGATTTATCACCGGCCAGACGATCTCCGTCTCCGGCGGCCTGACCATGCACGGCTAGCCATCAGGGCTCGTAAAGGCGTCCTTTATTCGGGCTCTTTTGGCCTTGTTGCGGTTTGCAAAGGCGACCATGCCGGGATAGGCGGCCTTGAAATCCGAAAGAAAAGTCTCTATCGGCGCATCAATGAACAGGCCCCGGTCATTAACATATTCCATATGCTGGCGGTCCCGCTCGTCATATTCATGAAAGAGGGCGTCTTTCGTGCCGTCGAAAATGAGCGGCTTTACGCCAAATCTTTCGCACAGTTCCATATTGAAGGCTGGCGTGATCTTGAAGCTCTCCGCGCCCAGCCAGAGCTGCACATAGCCGTGATAGATGAACAGGTCCGACCCCATCATCTCGGCCAGCTTCGGCGTGTTGAGATGATTGCGCACATCGGCAAAGCCAAGCGCCGCCGGAATGCCCGCCGCCCGCAGAGAGGCCGTGAGCAGGATGGCCTTGGGCACGCAGTAGGCCGTCTCCTCTTTCACGATCGCACTGGCGCGGTAGGCGTCCGGCTCCAGGGATATCGAGTAGGGGTCATAGCGGATGTTATCGCGAACCGCCTCAAACAGCCGGATCGCCTTGTCCTTCGGGCTCGCGGCGGACGGCAGCTCCACAAGCGCGGCCTCCACAAACGCCTGAACGTCCGGCGCCGAGCTATCGACATATTCCGCGGACTGGAGATATTTTTCAGCTTCAACGGGAAAGTTGTTCTGCGGCGCCGTCATTACTGATCCTTTTATGGCGATTGGGTGTCTGCCCCTTCCTCCCTGATTACTGCCTCCACCAGAGCCTGTCAATTGGCGAGGGTCTCCATAAGGGGCGTAAAAAGATAGGTGTGACAAGGGCAGTAATGATCAGTAATATGATAAACAGCTGATCTTTGATTTGCGAACCGGCAAGAAAATTAACAAGACCAGGAGCAAAACATGACCCAACGGCCAGAAACGGATTATGAAGTCATTGTCATCGGCGCAGGCGTCGCCGGCATCTACCAGATCAAGCGCCTCATAGACCGCGGCATTCATGCCACCGTGCTGGAGGGCAGCGGCAACCTCGGCGGCACATGGTATAACAACCGCTATCCCGGCGCCCGCTTCGATTCAGAAAGCTACACCTACGGCTATTCCTTTTCCGATGAGGTGCTCAAGGAGTGGCACTGGAAGGAGCGGTTCTCGAGCCAGCCGGAAAATCTCCGCTACCTCAACTATGTCGCCGACAAGTTCGACCTGCGCCGTCATATGCAGTTCAACAGCAAGGTCGAAGCGGCGCATTATGACGAGGGCAGGAATATCTGGCAGCTGCGCCTGAGCGATGGCCGCGAGATGAGCAGTCGGTTTGTTATCATGGCGATCGGCCTGCTGTCCCAACCTACCCTTCCCAATATTCAGGGGATGGATGATTTCAAGGGACCATCGTTCCATACCTATTACTGGCCGCATGAAGGCATCGACCTGAAGGGCAAGAAGGTCGGGATTATCGGTACCGGCGCGACCGCCATCCAGATTATCCCCGTCATCGCCGAGGAGGCGGAGGAGCTTTTTGTGTTCCAGCGCCGCCCCAACTGGAGCGCGCCGCTGAACAACAGCCCGATCTCGGATGCGGAAATGGCGGATATCCGTGCCCGCTATGACGAGATTTTTGAAAATTGCAGCCTGTCGCCGGGCGGCTTTGAACACCGGCCGGACCGCCAGTCGTTCTACGATGTGTCGCGAGAGGAACGGCTGGCCCTCTGGGACAAGCTCTATGACGAACCCGGTTTTGGCATCTGGCTCGCCAATTTCCGCGAGATTTTCATGGATGAAGCGGCGAATGCGGAGTTTTCCGAATATATCGCCGATCGCATCCGCGCGCGGGTGAAAGACCCGGTCACCGCCGACAAGCTGATCCCCAAGGATCATGGCTTCGGTGTGCAGCGAGTGCCGCTGGAGACCCGTTATTTCGAAGCCTATAACCAAGACAACGTCCATCTGGTGGATATTCAGGAGAACCCGCTGGACCGGGTGACGGAAAACGGCCTGCGCACCGCCGCCGGGGAGCATGACCTCGATGTCATCATCTATTCCACCGGTTTCGACGCCATGACCGGCGCGTTCGATCACATCGATATCCGGGGGGTGGACGGCGCCTCGCTGAAGGACAAGTGGTTTGAGGCACCCGCCACCTTTCTGGGCATGATGGTGCATGGCTTCCCCAACCTGCTGATGCCGAATGGCCCGCAAAGCGGCTCGGCCTCCACCAACTACCCGCGCGGCATCGAAAGCGGCGTCAACTGGATAATGGACCTGTTTGAGTTCATGCAGGGTCATGGCCACGCCCGCGCCGAAGCGACCAAGGAGGCCGAGCAGCAATGGACCAGCGAAGTCGTGGAAATGTACAAGATCATGCTGTTGCGCAAGGCGAAATCCTGGTTCACCGGCTATAACTCCAACGTCAAGGGGCATGAGGCCGGACGGGTCCGCCATCTTGTCTATAACGGCGGCACGCCGAAATATATGACGCGGATCAATGCGGTGGCGGCAAATGACTATGACGGCATCCGCTTTGAGGCAGAACCGGCGATACGCGAGGAGGAAACGACCCGTTCCCTCGCGTGACGTTTATCAGGCGAGCCTGACCACGGCCTTGCCGATCATCTGGCGGTTCTCGATCTTGAGCATGGCCTCGGGCACCGCCTCAAGGCTATCGAGCGGCTCCGTCGGCACTTTCAGAGCGCCATCGCGGATCGCGCCCAGAACTACTTTGGCCGCCATGGCGAGCCGCGCCGGCTTGTGCCAGCGGTAATAGCCCAGCACCACCCCGAGGACGGCGCGGTTCTTGACCAGCAGCCGGTTGGCCGCAAATTTCGGGATACCGCCACCGGCGAAACCGATCACCAGATAGCGCCCGTCCCAGTCAAGACAATTGGCGGCATAATCGGCAAAGTCACCGCCGACCGGATCGAGAACGATATCCACGTCCCGCCCGTCATTGGCCGCCTTCACGCGGTCGCGCAAATCTTCGCCATAGAGGAGCGCAGCATCCGCTCCCGCTGCAAGGCAGGCTTGCGCTTTCTCAGAATCGCTTACGGCAGCGACGACCTTTGCACCATGAAACTTGGCGAGCTGCACACCGGAGAGGCCGACACCTCCCGCCGCGCCGCCAATCAAAACCGTCTCACCGGGCTTGATCTGGCCTTTCTCGGTCAGGGCAATCTCTGAGGTGAGAGCCACGGACAGAAGCGCGGCCGCCGCAACCGGATCACAACCGTCGGGCAGTAAAAAGACTTCATTCACCTTGGCGCAAACGAATTCCGCATGGCCGCCGTCATAGACCAGCGCGGCGACTTTATCGCCAATGCTGAACCCCTCGACACCGGGACCGAGGGCGGAGATAACACCGACCACTTCCATGCCGGTCGAGAAGGGCGGCTCATGCTTGTTCTGGTGCTTGTTGCGGCTCATCAGGACATCGGCGAAGCAGATGCCGGCGGCGGTCACCTGGACCAGCACTTCACCCGCTTGCGCGACGGGTGTCTCCACTTCCGTCACACGGAGGGAGGGAGGACCATCGAAGTTTGTACAGATAAGCGCGCGCATTTCTCTTTTTCCTTGTTCAAAAGCCATCCCCCGAAAACATGAATTGCACCGCCGCACATCAGCGCGAACGGTGCAATCCTTGGGAGAAACCTTACTTTGCTTCCGGCGGAATGATCTCGTCCGGAATATCCAAACCGATTTCCTTGTAGTACTTATAGGCACCGATATGCAGCGGCATATTCATCTGCTTCAAGGCATTCTCAGGGGTAATGACCTTCATCCAGGCAGCGGCCTGGGTGAGTTCTGCAGTATGCGTTAAAATTGCCTTGGTAATGTTATAGGCGTCCTCTTCGCTCATCCATTTGTTTGTGCCAAGACCGACCAATGAATTCAGGACACGCACGTCCGTTTCATTGACGAGGTTTTCATACAAACCTTTTGGCAGCATGATAAACTCACGCCCCGGCAAGCTTGAAGCCGCCTTCATCTCTTCGGATTCGAGCGCTGAATCAGGAATGCCGAGAATACGGATATCACCGATGGTCGAGAGCTGGGCCATTTGCGGACTGGGGATAGAGGTTGGAACGAAATAGGCGTCGAGCTGCTTGTCCTGGAAAGCCTGCAATGCAGAGTTAAAGTCCAGATTGATGGCATCATAGTCCTTTTTCGGCTCATAACCGGTGGAGCCTTTGATGATCTGCTCGGAGACAGTCCGTGCCGCGCCGGAAGGAGGGCCGGTAAAGACGCGTTTCCCCTTTAAATCTGCGAACGACTTAATACCGGAATCAGCCCAGACAACCGCATGATATGGCCCGATCGGATAGTTCAGGATGCCGCGAAGCTCGGTAAACAACTCCTTCGAGTCTTCCATCTTGGCATACATCTTGGTGCCGGTTTTCATAAAATGATTGATGGACACCGCGGTGACGAACAGATCGAGGTCTTTCTTGGCCGCGTCAACAGCCTGACGCGTCGCCGGAGCGCCGGTTTGAAGCTGGATTTTATAGCCATGGGCCTTTTTCAGGATTTCAATCGCCGCAATCGAGAAGGTTGTTGTCGAGTTTGCCGCGCCAAGAGACGCCATTTTAAACGACTCCGCTGCACTCGCAGTGTGCGATATCGACAGTGTCGCCGCCAGTCCGAAAGCAGCGGCCCCCATTGTTTTAAGTAAATTTCTTCTTTTCATTATTCTCTCCCTTTTCTTTCTTGGGTTAACGGTAACAACTTCTAGTTTTGTAATTTACGGCGAGCCCGAACGGTTCCGAAGGCAATCAAGGACAATCCGACGGCCAAAAAGGCGATCTGCAAGGCTGGTATCTGAATGATAAGACCAGCGCCCGCAAGCCCCCGCAGTAGTCGTTCCGGCGTCCCGAGCTCTTGTCGTTCATACCCGATCAGCGCTGTATTAATAAGCCAGATCGCAAGTGACAGACATATAACAACCCGTACAAAACCTATCGGATCGAACGCGCCGACCAACAATAACGACGGCTCATAAACGAATATAAACGGGATGATAAAACCGACAAGCGCGAGCCGCACGGCGTAGATAGCCGTTGTAAACGGATGGGCGTTGGCGATGGGTGCGGCCGCAAACGCCCCGATGGCAACCGGCGGCGTAATGGCGGACAGCACGCCAAAATAAAAGACGAACATATGTGCCGCCAGGAGCTCGGCGCCCATTCTTTGCATGACCGGCCCGAGAACAAGGATAATAATCAGATAGGCCGGCAAGGTTGGCATGCCCATGCCCAGGACAAGTGCCGCCAGGGCGGTTGTCACAAGCGCCGCCAGAAGCGAGAACTCGCTGAACTCCGCCACCACGGAGGCGAATGAAATACCCAGTCCCGTCAGGCTGAGAACCCCCAGAATGACACCGATGCAGCCGACGGCGACAATAATCCAGGCGCAGGACCGTCCCGCTTTTTTCAAGGCTGTCCAGATAACCACCGGATTTTCCCGGTTTCGCCTATTAAAAGCACCGAGGATGACGGCAGCAACAATCGCCCAAAACCCGGCTTGTGCGGGGGAGCGTCCCATGACCAGCACGAATATGATCGTCGCAATGGGAATGATAAACATGAGACAGGCGATCAGATCCTTGCGATTAAGCGGCGGCCGTTCGGATTCCGGTAACGGCTCAATCCCGTCAGCACCGGCCTGAATGGAGATCGACGCGAACAGGGACCCATAATAAAACAGCGCCGGAATCAGGGCGGCAATGCAAATCGTTGTATAGGACAATCCCGTCAGGTCCGCCATAAGGAACGCCGCGGCGCCCATGACAGGCGGGACAATCTGGCCACCGGTTGAGGCGGCGGCCTCGATACCGCCCGCCATGGGGGCCGAAAACCCGCGTCGCTTGATCATTGGAATGGTGAAAGAGCCCGTGCCCACCACATTGGCCGTAACACTCCCGGACATGCTGCCGAACACCGCGCTGGCGAATACCGCAGAATGCGCGGGTCCGCCGCGTGTCTTGCCGGTCAGCGCCACCGAGGCGCGGATCAGGGCGTCACTCGCCCCGGTGCTTTCCAGAATGACGCCAAAGACCACGAAAATCAGCACCACCTGCAGCACGACGCCCATCGGCATCCCGAAGACACCCTGGAAGCTGTACCAGATGGTCTGCATCGACCGATTAAGAGTAAAGCCGGAATGATTAAAGAAGCCGGGCAGATATTCTCCATACAGGCAATAGAGAATGCCAAGCGCGGCAATGATCACGATCGGCAGCCCAAAAAGGCGGCGCGTCGCCTCCAGCAGGACGATCACTGCGGCAAAGGCAATCAGAATATCGTTTGGATCATACTCAAAAATGGTTTCTTCAATGAGGATTTGAATCTCAATGAACTTGAGTGTGCCAAAAATGTAAATAGCGATCAGTATCAGATCGATGCCCCACAGAAGCCACACCGGCAAATCCCTGATAAAGGAATTGCGGCTGCTTTGTACTCTCTCGGCAAGTGGATTACCGGCCAGTGCAATGATCACGGCGCCACACAGGATCCAGGAGCGGCCATAGGTAATGTTCCAGCCTCCCTCAACAGCAACATAAATTGCCTGCAAGGCAAGTGCGACCGCGATCAGCGCGACGGTCCAGGTAACCAAGGATTTAAAACTGATGCTCACCGAAGTGCTCCTCTTTCCTAAAATCCGTCAGGCGCAATATAGGGGCAATCCGCAATCGTCCATTCCGGCACCGGCTCGGTCTTGAATATCTGCCGCAGATGAACCTCATCCGGGCCGTCACCAATTCGGAACCAGCGCGCATAGGTATGCGCGTGATGGATCAGCGTATCATCGGTACCGCCCATGGCCCCGAATAGCTGGATCGCGCGATCCGTCACCTTTTGCAGCATCCGCGGTGCCGCCACCTTGACCTGCGAGACGATCCGCCAGGTATTCTTGTCCGGGCTGGTATCAAGCAACCAGGCCGCCTTCTCGATAAACAGGCGGTTAAGATCGATATCGATACGGGCTTCGGCAATCCATTTCTGAACCGTATCATACTCGACAATTGTGCGTCCGAAGGTTTTACGCTCATGCGCCCGCGCCACCATCTGCGCCAGCACCATCTCGGCCATGCCGATGCAGCGCATGGCATGATGGATGCGCGCCGGGCCAAGGCGAACCTGAGCGCCCTTGAACCCCTGCCCCCGCTCACCGAGCAGATTTTCGACAGGGACGCGAACATTCTCAAGCCGGAACTGGCCGATCGGGGCGACGAAATCCGCCCATCCCATGAACCGTAGCTCGCGTTCCAGCGTCAGGCCGGGGGTGCCGATGGGAACGATGATCATGCTGTGCTGGCCCGTACGACCAGCCTCGGGATCGGAAACGCCCATGACAATAAGGAAGGAGCAATCAGGATGGGCGCCGCCGGTCGCAAACCATTTGCGCCCGTTCAACACCCATTCATCGCCGTCCCGCTCGATGCGGGTTTCGATATTCGTGGCATCGGAGGAGGCGACATCCGGCTCGGTCATTGCGAAGGACGACCGGGTTTCGCCGTTCAGCAGCGGCCGCAGCCATTTTTCCTTCTGGTCCGGTGTCGCAAGTGACTGCAGCATCGCCATATTGGGCACTTCCGGCGCATGGCAGTTAAAGACCTGCGAGCCCCAAGGCAATCGACCGAGAATTTCAGCAATAGGCGCAAATTCGAGATTGGTTAGCTTCGTTCCCGGCTCATCCTGCGCAAGGCTGGGCAACGCCAGGTTCCACAGGCCAAGCTGTTTAGCCTTGTCCTGGATTTCCTTGATAAAAAGCGGGGATTTTCGCTCATGACAAACGGTCTGCACCCATTCGCGATGGCGCGGTAACACTTCCTTGGCGAAAAAATCTTCGGCACGCAGCCGGATTTCCTCGGATTCCGGAGTCAAATTGAAATTCATATTCCCTGTCGTCTAAATTATTTTTATATTTGACTAGATTGTTTTATCTATAGTAACAAATCATGTCAATAGAGTAACAAATCATGTCAATAGCTACAAAAATAAAAACAACTCTCGGGAACCTGAATGACAAACGACAGCCAATCCGGCCCTCTTTCCGGCCTGCGCATCCTTGATATCGCCACGATTATTGCCGCCCCGTTCGCGGGAACATTGCTCGCCGATTTCGGCGCGGATGTTATCAAGCTGGAACTTCCGGGAACGGGTGACGGCATGCGTGGATTTCCCCCCTTCAAGGACGGGAAATCCCTCTGGTGGAAGGCGGCGAATCGTGGCAAGCAATTTGGAACGCTGGACCTGCGCAAGAAGGAAGGCGCCGAGCTGTTCCTGAAAATGCTGCCGGAATTTGACGTGCTCATCGAGAATTTCAAGCCCGGCACCCTGGACCGCTGGGGCCTTGATATCGACACCCTGTGGAAGGCAAATCCGAAACTCGTGGTGTTGCGCACAACCGCCTTTGGTCAGACCGGCCCCTATATCGGCAAGCCCGGATTCGCCCGGATATTCGAGGCGATGGGTGGACTGACCCATATCACAGGCGATACAGACCGGGCCCCCATCCATACCGGCTATCCCATTTCCGATGCCTTTGGCGGTGTGTTCGGGGCAATGGCCATTCTTGCCGCGATGTTCAAGGTCGCCCGGGAGGAGCCCGCCAAGGGGGAGGAGATTGACCTGTCCCTGACCGAGGCGACCTTCCGCCTGCTCGATTTCCTCGCCATTGAATATGACCAGCTTGGCGTGGTCAGGGATCGCAGCGGCAACAGGAACCAGTATTCCGCCCCGTCGGATGTCTATCTGACGAGTGACAAGAAGTATGTCTCCCTTGCGGGCAGCACGAATGCTACCTTCAAGGGAAATGCGACCGCCGTCGGTCGGCCGGACCTGCTCGAAGATCCAAGGTTCGCCACAAACAACCTCCGGGTTGAAAATGCGGCGGAACTGGACAAGATTTTCGGCACCTTCATTGCCACCCATACCCTTGATGAAGTCGTCGAAGCCTTCGATACGGCCAAGGGGACGGTCGCCCCGATTTATTCGGTCGAGCAGATCTTCAATGACCCGCAATATCAGGCGCGCGAGGCCATCGTATCCGTCCCCGATGACGATTTCGGCACCGTCCGCCTGCAAAATGTGGTACCTAAATTTACTCGCAATCCGGGCAGCATAAGATGGACTGCCAAGGACCTTGGCGTGGACAATGACGCGGTGTTTGAAAAGGTTCTGGGATTGAGCAAAGAGGAAATCAATGCGTTCCGGGAAAGAGGTATTATATGAGCAGCGAACACACCAACCTGATAGCCCATGTCGAAAGACGGCATATTCCGCTAGGCGAGATGGTCGACCGGGACAGCTCACTTTCAACAACGCTCATCCGGGGGCTTGATATCCTTGCCTGTTTTCTGGGCGCGGATCAAACGCTTACCAATGCGCAGATAGCGGCCCGGGTCGGGATCAACAAGGCAACGGTTTCACGCCTTTGCAAAACGCTGATCGCGCTTCATTACCTGCGGCGCGACCCCCATGGCGGCTTCAAGCTCGCGCCCGGCCTGCTCGCGCTGTCCTATCCTATTCTTTCGGACATGAAATGGCGGCGGCACGCAGTCAGCCTGATGCAGGACTATGCCGACTTCTCCAAGGGCAACGTGTCCCTCGCCGTCTTTAACGGGGCGGACGCCGTGTATGTCCAGACGGTCGGCGATATCACCAATTTCCCGCATGTCCCGGAAATGGGCATGACGGTTCCCGTCGCCGATTCAGCCACGGGCCGGGCGCTCCTGTCCTTGCTGTCGGAGGAGGAGCGCGCGGAAAAATATCTCGAAGTCGAAAGCGTCTATCCGGGCGCGATCAGGCGGAGTGAGGAGCGGATCAATCTCGCGATTGAGAATTGCCGCAAGCACGGCTTCTGCACATCATACGGTGAATGGCGCGAAAATATCTATGCCATGTCGGCCCCGATCGGCCGGACGAATGACGGGCTCGAGGTGACCATTTCCTGCGGCATCCCCGCCTATCGCGCCCGCAGGGAGGAAATCGAGAACGATCTCGCGCCGCGTCTCGCATCCGTTGCGGAAAATCTGCGCCTTTTCAATATCTTCGGAATCTGACTAAAAATAACAACAGCAAGGACAAGAATATGCCTTTGACCTCCCCCATCGCCAAAAAAATGGGCATTCGCTATCCGATTTTCGGTCTCGCCCACAGTATCGATGTCATGGTGGCCCTGGGCAAGGCCGGTGGATATCCGGTTTTCGGGGCGGCCCGCAGTATGCCGGAGGAAATCGCCGAGGAAGCCCGGATCATGAAGGACCGGCTTGGCGACCTGCCTTTCGGAATCGACCTGATGCTGCCCAGCACCGTCGGCGATGACACCGACCGGGCGGGCACGAAATCAAACCTGCCGGACACCCACAAGGCCTTCATCCAGAAGCTGACTGAAAAATACAACGTCCCGGCGGCGACAAAACCGACCTTCTTTTCATCCCAGATCCGGTCCCAGCAACTGTTCGAGGAGCAGATGGCCGCAACCCTTGAATCCGGCGCCCACAGCTTCGCTTCCGCCGTCGGTATGCCGCCGGAGATGATCCAGCGGGCCAAGGACCACGGGAAAGTCACCTTCTCCCTCGTCGGGGCGCCGCGCCATGCGGAAAAGGCAAAGGCGGCGGGTGTCGATGTGATCGTCGCGCAAGGCTATGACGCCGGGGGCCATACCGGACCGATCGGAACATACTCACTTGTGCCGCAGGTGGTTGAGGTCGCGGGCGACACCCCGGTTCTGGCGGCGGGCGGTGTTGGCCATGGTCGGCATATCGCCGCGGCCTTCGGACTGGGCGCGCAGGGTGTCTGGCTGGGAACGGCCTGGCTCGCCTCGAAGGAACATGCGCTGTGCGATGCGCTGCTGAACAAACTGCTCAAATCCGACAGCCTCGGCACCACGATTTCCCTCAGCCATAGTGGTAAATCCTGCCGTATCGTCAAATCCGCCTGGTCGGACGAATGGGATCAGCCGGATGCGCCGGAACCGCTTAAAATGCCGTATCAGCAGGTCCTGACCGCGGATATCATCGCCGGGATCAACGAGCATGAGATCGAGCCGCTGATCTATGAGGCAACCGGCCAGAGCATCGCGTGGTTTAACGAGCTGAAATCCGTTGACGAGATCATGCAGCGGCTGGTTGGCGAGACCGAGGTTGCACTTGCCAACATGAAACAGCAACTCGCGGGCTGAACCCCTCCCCACCCAACGACACGCCGGAAAGATATTTCAATGATACGTGATACAGAAAAACTTGAAAAACAACGCATGGAAGTCCGCGACTGGGTGGAGCGGGTGGCGATCCCGAATGAGGACCGCGTCGCCGAGTTGAATGAAGTGCCGCAGGATCTTGTCGATGACATGCAGGCCCGGGGCTATTTCGCCTGGGCCATACCGGAAGAATATGGCGGGCTTGGCCTGACGACGGAAGAGCTTGTCCTGATGGCGTTTGAGCTGTCCTACTGCTCGGTCGCCTATCGTGCGCGGGTCGGCTCCAACACCGGGATCGGCAGCGAATCCCTGATCGTTGACGGCACGGAGGAACAAAAGCGCAAATACCTGCCCAGGCTGGCGGCAGGCGAGATTGTCGGCTGCTTTGCGCTCACCGAACGGGAAGCCGGATCGCAGGCGACGGCGCTGACCACAACCGCCATCAAGAAGGGCAATCACTATGTGATGAACGGATCCAAGGCCTTTATCACCAACGCGCCGATTTCTGATCTCTTCACCGTTTTTGCTCGCACCAACCCCGATGATGAGAGCCATCGCGGCATCAGCGCCTTTCTGGTCGATCGCGACACGCCGGGCCTGAGCGTCGGAGAGCAATACAAGATGATGGGGCAATCAGGCTCCCCGGTCTCCGAAGTGCATTTCGAGAATTGCGAGATTTCCCCGGATCGCCTGCTCGGCGGCGAAGAAGGTGTCGGCTTCAAGACGGCAATGAAGGCACTGAACAAGCAACGCATTCACCTCTCTGCCCTCAGCACCGGCCCGGCCATGCGGATGCTGGACGATGCGGTAAAATATTCCATGGAAAGAAAACAGTTCGGCCAACCCATTGGCGATTTCCAGCTCATTCAGGCGATGATCGCCGACAGCCATGTGGATGTGACCGTGGCGCGCACCCTGATCCTTGATACGGCGCGCAAGCGCGATGAGGGTGCGGATATCACGCTCGAAGCCTCCATGTGCAAGTATTTCGCAACCGAGATGTGCGGGCGGATCGCCGACCGGGCGGTACAGATTTTCGGGGGCGCCGGCTATGTCGCCGATTACAGCAGCATTGAGCGGTTCTACCGCGATGTTCGCCTGTTCCGGCTTTACGAAGGGACCAGCCAGATCCACCAGCTCAATATCGCCGGAAAAACCCTCGACCGGATACGAAAGACGGGCACCGTGCGAATTTAGTCCGGCATCACAAACAACACAAAATCATTAACGCGCAAAGCGAACGGGAGTAATAAAAAATGGAAGAATATAAACCCTACTGGCCCGCCCCGGCGAAAGCACCCGACGGCGCACCGAACATCCTTGTGGTTCTGTTCGATGATGTCGGCTTTTCCGATTTCGGCTGCTACGGCTCTTCCATCAAGACGCCGACCATTGACAGGCTGGCGGAAAAAGGCGTGCGTTATACAGGCTTTCACACGACCGCCATGTGCTCGACTACGCGGGCATCGCTGCTGACCGGACGGAACCATCACTCCGTCGGGGTTGGCTGCCTCGCGAATTTCGACAGCGGCTATCCGGGCTATCGCGGCAAGATCGCGAAATCGGCGGGCAACCTTGCCGAAATGCTGCGCCCCCACGCCTATCGAAATTACATGATCGGCAAATGGCATGTGAACCCGCTCAGTGAAAGCGGACCGACCGGACCGTTCGATGGCTGGCCGCTCAGCCGGGGGTTTGACCGTTTCTACGGATTCCTCGATGCCGAGACCGACCAGTACGCGCCTGAGCTGGTGCGCGACAATACCCATATCGATCCGCCCGGCGACTATGAGAGCGGCTATCACCTGACCGAGGACCTGGTCGATCAGTCCATTCGCATGCTCGCCGAGCATCATTCAGGTACGGAGGATAATCCGTGGCTTCTCTGGTGCGCCTTCGGTGCCTGCCATGCCCCGCATCAGGCCCCGAAGGACATCATCAAAAGCTATGATTCGATGTTTGCAGGCGGATGGGACAAGGAGCGTGAACGCCGCCTCGCCCGCCAGAAGGAACTCGGCATCGTGCCTGAACATGCTGAAATGCCGCCGCGTAATGACGGCGTGAAGGCGTGGGACGAACATACGGAAGACGAGCGTCGCCTCTATACGCGGTTGCAATCCGCCTATGCGGGCATGCTGGATCATACGGACCGGCATATGGCCCGGCTGATTGATTTTCTGGAAGAAACCGGCCAGATGGATAACACCCTGATCCTGGTTCTGTCGGATAACGGCGCCAGTCAGGAAGGCGGGCGCAACGGCCTCGTCAATGCCATGGGTCCGTTCAACCTTCGTCCCGAACCGATGGAAGAAAAGCTTGCGCGGATCGAAGATATCGGCGGACCCGATACTCATTCCAACTTCCCCCATGGCTGGGCAATGGCGGCGAATTCACCGCTTAAACGCTACAAGCAGAATACCCATGGCGGCGGCGTCCGCGATCCGTTGATTATCAGCTGGCCGAAGGGCCTCCCGGTGCAGGGCGAGTTGCGGCATCAGTTCGCCCATTGCTCCGATGTCGTCCCGACCCTGCTCGACATTCTGGATATCGAGCCGCCGGAAACCATCAATGGCATAGAGCAGCAGCCGATTGAAGGGCAGAGCTTCAAGGACAGCCTGCTGAAACCGGAGGCCCCGTCGCGCACCAAGCCGCAGTATTTCGAGATGTTCGGCCATCGCGGAATCTGGCAGGATGGCTGGAAAGCCGTTGCCTTTCATCCCATGGGCTCAGCGTTCGAGGACGATCAGTGGGAGCTTTATAACCTCAACGAGGATTTCTCCGAGAGCCGGGACCTGGCGGCGGAGGATCCGGACCGCCTGAAGGCCATGATCGACAGCTGGTGGAAGGAAGCGAAGGAAAACAAGGTGCTCCCGCTTGATGATCGCTTTGCCCCGCGCTTTGCGGAGAATGCGGAACGCCTGCAGGGGCACCGGACAAAGGCCGTTTTTCATCGTGGTGTCGGCCATATCCCGTCCGATGTGGCGCCGGATTTACGAAGCCGTAACTATAGGATCGAGGCGGAGGCTGATGTCGAGAGCGAGGCCAGCAACGGCGTGCTGATCGCCCATGGCGACACGACATCCGGTTACAGCCTCTATATGAAGGATGGCTATCTGGTCCATGACCTGAATATCGGCGGCGAGCATGTGGTCGTTACCTCTGACAAAAAGGTTGCGCCGGGCCGCCGCCTTCTCGGCCTCAAGGTCACGCGCCTGACGACGGAGGAGAAGCCGCGCATGGGCAAGGGAATGGGGCAGAGCCGCTATACGCTGACCATCGATGGCGAGGAGGCCGGCTCCGCCGAGAGCAATCTCGGTTTCTTCATGCTGATTTCCTGGTCCGGGCTGGATATCGGGCGGGATCGCGGCAACCCCGTCGGTGATTATGCGTCCCCGTTCGAGTTTGACGGTTTCCTGCGCAAGGTCACTATCCATATGGAAAAACAAACCCTCGATGGCGAGGGCGTCGGCAAGGCGGAGATGGCGCGCGAGTAATACCGCGCCCTGCCCGGCTCAACGGCGGGGGAGGATCAGCCCTCTCCCCGCAGCTCCACCCGGCGGATCTTGCCGGAGATTGTTTTGGGCAGACTGTCGACAAACTCGATCTGCCGGGGATATTTATAGGGCGCGGTCAGGTTCTTGCAGAAATCCTGAATATCGGAGACAAGCCCCGGCCCCGCCTTCTCCGGTGATTTGAGGATGATATAGGCCTTTACAAGCTGGCCACGGGTTTCATCGGGAACGCCGATGACAGCGCTTTCAACCACTTCCGGATGTTCCAGAAGGGCGCTTTCCACCTCGAACGGGCTGATCCGGTAGGCGCCGGAACTGATCAGGTCATCGGCGCGCCCCTCAAACCAGATATAGCCGTCCGCATCCCGTTTCGCGGTATCCCCGGTGTAATACCAGCCGTGACGGAACGCCTCCCTGTCCGGTTCGCTGCCGGTATAGTAGCCATCGAAAAGGCCGGGCGGCCAGCTGTCGACTTCCGTCCGGATTGCGATATGCCCGACCTCGTTATCCGGCTGGCGATTACCGTCGTCATCAATGATATCGATATCAAATCCCGGTACCGGCTTGCCCATGGAGCCGAACCGGGTTTCCATTCCAGGGAAATTACCAACGATATTGATCGTTTCCGTCTGGCCATAGCCATCGGCGATGACATTGCCGGTATGCTTCTGCCAGTAGCGGATCACCTCCGGGTTGAGCGGTTCCCCGGCTCCGAGGGAGCGACGCAGGGAGGAGAAGTCGTATTTCCCCAGATCCTGCTGCGCGAACAGGCGGTAAACGGTCGGCGGTGCGCAGAAAGTGGAGACTTTCAGCCGCTTGATCAGGTCCAGATGGAAATGCGGATCGAACGCCCCTTCCCCGTCATAAAGCACGATTTTCGATCCTGCGAGCAATGGCGGAAACAACAGGCCCCATGCTGCCTTGGCCCAGCCGGTGTCGGTCAGGGTCCAGTGCACATCACCGTCGCGCAGGTCCATCCAGAACAGCGCCGTCGCCACATGGGCAAGCGCATAGCCGAAATCCCGCGGCACCATTTTCGGCATGGAGGTGGTGCCGGAGGTGAAATAGGCCATCATCATGTCCGAGGCAACCGTCGGCGGCGCGTCCTTGCGATCCAGCGTCGGGGAGGCCTTCGCCATCAGTTCATCAAGCGAATGCCAGCCCGGATGCGTGCCTCCGACGACGATAAAATGTTCCAGCGTCGGGCAGTCGCCGCGCACAGCCTCGACTTTTTCGCAATGCTCCGGCGTGACCACAATAAACCGCGCCTTGGATCGCTGCACACGATAGGCGATATCCTTCGCGGTCAGGAGGTTCGTCCCCGGCATCGAGATTGCGCCGACCTTCATGCAGGCGAACAGCACCGTGTACCATTCCGGGATGCGGCCAATGACAAGACAGCCGAAATCGCCCTTGGATATACCGAGGGAGAGAAAGGCATTTGCCAGCCTTGCGGAATCCTCCGCATAGTCGGAATAACGGATATCGCGGATGGTTTCGCCGTCGCGGGAAACCGCAATGACCGCGGCGCCATCCCGGTTCGCGGCCCGGTCATCGATGATATCAAAGGCGAAGTTGAAATCCTCTGGAATATCAATGTGATAGTCCTTGACCGCCGTTGTATATTCCCGGTTAAACTTCTCCAAATTCATCATCATCTCCCCCACTGATGCCGCGCTTGTTTACGCTTGTTCCGGCGATCATAACATAGGCCGCCAGAGTGACATTGTTTTTTTGAAAGGGAATGAGCCGGACCATTTCCGGCAGACACCTGGCATCCGCATCGTCCGCAAGCATTGACATGCCTTGATTTTTTCGTCATAGGCGGAAAGAGGAAATGAAGTCGACAGAATTTTCCAGCTGCTGCACAAATCCCGCCCATGGCGTGTGTAGTATAAAACTCATATATTACAGATTCAGGTTGAAGCTATGTCAGACGCGATTACAATTGATGACATTCGCCGCGCCCGGCAGCGGATATCCGGTATGGTCCGCCAGACGCCCCTCGTCCATTCAGTGACGCTGTCCGAAGCAGTCGGTAGTGATATCTATCTCAAGTATGAGCATCTGCAGATCACCGGCAGCTTCAAGCTGCGCGGCGCGACGAACGCCATTCGCGCCCTCTCCGCGGAGGCCCGCGCCAAAGGCGTGATCGGCGTGTCCACCGGCAATCACGGGCGCGGCCTTGCCCATGCCGCGAAGCAACTGGAGACCCGCTGCATTATCTGCATGTCGGAACTGGTCCCCGCAAACAAGGTCGAGGCCATTCGCGGTGAAGGCGCGGAAATCGTTATTACCGGCCGCTCCCAGGATGAGGCGCAGAAGGAAGTCAACCGGCGCGTGAAAGAGGATGGCATGACCATGCTGCCGCCCTTCGACCATGTGGATATCATCGCCGGCCAGGGCACGCTCGCCCTTGAAATGCTGGAGGAATTGCCGGACCTTGAGACGGTGATCGTGCCGCTTTCGGGTGGCGGGCTTATTGCCGGTATTGCCGTTGCGTTGAAATCAACCAATCCCGCGATCAGGATTGTCGGCGTCTCCATGGAACGGGGCGCGGCGATGATCGAAAGCTTGCGGGCAGGTGCCCCCGTTGAAGTGGTGGAAGTGCCGACCCTCGCGGATTCCCTCGGCGGTGGTATCGGGCTCGCAAACCGCTATACCTTCGATATCGTGCGGAAACATGTGGATGAGGTTTTCACCCTCACCGAAGCCGAGATTGCCGCCGCGATCCGCCATGCCTATTGGCAGGAAAAGCAGGTTATCGAGGGATCGGGAAGCGTCGGAATTGGCGCCCTGCTGGCCGGGAAGGTCAGGCCGCAGGGAAAAACCGTCGTCCTCCTCAGCGGTTCCAACATCGATATGGCGCTGCATAAACGGATCATCGACGGCGAGGATGTCGATCCCACGACCGAGACAACGGAAGGGGAGGCCACCGATGCCTGAAATCACGATCCTGAATGAAGCCGAGCTTCGCAACGCGGTAAAACTCGATATGAACGCGATCGACTGCATCGAAAACGCCTTCAAGCTGCTCGCGACGACAGCGGTGGAAATGCCGCCGATCCTCAGCATGCATATTCCGGAGTATAATGGCGAGGTCGATGTCAAGACCGCCTATGTGCCGGGCATCCCCTCCTTCGCTGTCAAGATGAGCCCGGGCTTTTTCGATAACCCGAAGCTCGGCCTGCCAAGCGTCAATGGCCTGATGGTGGTTTTCGCGGCCCAAACCGGCCTTGTCGAGGCACTCCTTCTGGACAATGGTTATCTCACCGATATCCGTACAGCAGCAGCCGGAGCTGTCGCGGCAAAATGGCTCGCGCGCAAGGATGCGAAAACGGCGGGGATTGTCGGCGCCGGAACACAGGCGCGGTTGCAGCTCAGGGCGCTCACCCTTGTGCGGGACATTGAGAAGGCCGTGATCTGGGCGCGGGATCCAGCGAAAGCCGAAGTTTGCGCTCGTGAATGCGCCGATGCGCTGGGGATTGAGGTGACGGTGGCCCCGTCCCTCGATGTTCTGGCGGCCATTAGCGATATAATCGTGACGACGACCCCGGCGAGCGAACCCATCTTGACCAAGGCGCATATCCGCCCCGGACAGCATATCACCGCGATGGGCTCGGATGCGCCCTATAAAGGCGAACTGGCGCCGGAAGTCCTGACAGCCGCCGATCTCTATATCTGCGATCGCTATGCGCAATGCATGGCCCAGGGAGAACTTCGCCGTGCCGTCGAGACAGGCGTCATATCGGCAGACCGCAAATTCGCGGAGCTATCGGACGTAATTATTGGAGAAAGTGTCGGACGGCAAACAGCGCGCGAGATTACAATCTGCGATCTCACGGGTATGGGGGTCCAGGATACCGCCATCGCCGCCAAGGCGGTGCGCATCACGGCGAGCCAAAAGGCGGGAAGCCGTTTTATTAGCTGAAATTGTTTTTTTACAGGGGACTGTATCATGGACCTGCCCTTTAGCCTTGATGAGTATGCGGACCGGCTGGCCAAGGCGCGCCATTCCATGCAGGATCATGGGATAGAGCTTCTCATTGTCACCGATCCGTCCAACATGGCCTGGCTGACAGGCTATGACGGCTGGTCCTTCTATGTGCATCAATGCGTTCTGTTGTCGCTTGACGGGCCGCCGCTCTGGTACGGACGGGAACAGGACGGCAATGGCGCGAAGCGCACCGTCTTCATGAATCACAAGGATATCCATTACTATCCCGATCACTATGTCCAGTCCACGGAGCGCCACCCGATGGACCTCCTGAGCATGCTGATCACGGAAAAAGGCTGGGATACGCTCCATATCGGCGTCGAGATGGATAACTACTATTTCTCCGCCGCCGCCTATGCGTCGCTTCTGACCCATCTGCCGAATGCGAAATTTCAGGATGCCACCGCCCTCGTCAACTGGTGCCGCGCCGTCAAATCCGAGCAGGAACTGGTCTATATGAAGCGGGCCGGCCGGATTGTCGAGGAAATGCACAAGCGCATCGTCGAGGTGATCGAACCGGGTATCCACAAGAACCGGCTGGTGGCCGAAATTTATGCGACCGGGATCAATGGCGCCGACAGCTTTGGTGGCGATTATCCGGCGATTGTCCCGCTGCTGCCCTCCGGCTCGGATGCCGCCGCACCGCATCTGACCTGGGATGACAAGCCGATGCGGAACAACGAAGGCACCTTCTTCGAGATTGCGGGATGTTACAGACGCTATCATGTTCCGCTCTCGCGCACGGTATTTCTGGGTAAACCGCCGCAGCAGTTCCTCGATGCAGACAAGGCGGTGCAGGAGGGCATGGAAGCCGGCCTTGAAGTGGCCATACCGGGCAATCTCTGTGAGGACATCGCGACCGCGTTTTTTGCCGTTCTCATAAAATATGGCATTATCAAGAATAACCGGACGGGATACCCCATCGGTATCAGCTATCCCCCGGACTGGGGCGAGCGTACGATGAGCCTTCGACCCGGTGACAAGACAGTGCTGGAGGCGGGTATGACCTTTCATTTCATGACCGGGCTCTGGATGCAGGACTGGGGACTGGAAACGACGGAAAGCATTGTGATAACGGAGAATGGCCCGGAATGCCTGGCCAATGTTCCCCGTGCCCTTGTTGTGAAGAACTAGTAGACAGGATTTTGAAATGTTGATCCGTAACCCGATCACGCCGACCATCGACTTCGAGAAGGACGGTATACAGCATGGCTATCTGAAGCTGCCCCATTCCTATGACGGGTCGGCCTGGGGCTCCATGATGATCCCGATCACCCTCATGAAACGCGGGGACGGACCGACGGCGTTGCTCACCGGTGGCAATCACGGCGATGAGTATGAGGGGCCGATCGCGCTTTTCAATCTGTCGAACGAAATTGAACTCTCGGATATTACCGGCCGGGTGATTATCGTGCCGGCGATGAACTATCCCGCATTCCGCGCGGCATCACGCACCTCGCCCATTGACGGCGGCAACATGAACCGTATTTTCCCCGGTAACCCGAGGGGGTCGGTCACCGAGAAAATTGCCGATTATTTCCAGCGGACATTGCTACCCATGGCGGATTTCGTCCTCGATCTGCATTCAGGCGGAAAGACCCTCGACTTCGTGCCGTTTTGCGCCGCGCATGTGCTGCCAAACGCGGAGCAGCAATCACAATGCGTCGCCGCGATGGAGGCGTTCAACGCCCCCTACTCCATGCTACTGCGGGAGGTCGACGCGACGGGCATGTATGACAGCGCGGCCGAGGAAATGGGCAAGATTTTCGTCTCCACCGAGCTTGGCGGCGGCGGATCGGCAAGCGCCTACACCGTATCGATCGCGAAGCGGGGGATCCGGAATTTCCTGAAACATTCAGAAATCCTGGCGGGGGATCCGGAAAAATCGGAAAGCATCAGTCTTCATATGCCGGATGATGAATGTTATATCTCCTGCGAAGCGGGCGGACTACTCGAATTCTGTTGCGACCTTGGCGAGCGCGTTGAAAAAGGCCAGCTGCTTGCCCGTGTCCATGACTTTGAACGGACGGGCCGCTCCCCGATGAACTATTTCAGTTTACGCGATGGCATTCTGTCGGCGCGGCATTATCCGGGCCTGATCCAGATCGGTGATATCGTCGCCGTCATCGGCGTGAAAACGTAAAGCACGCTGCCCGCACCGCAAAGAAAGCAAGGCTGAGCGGAGCCTGACGCGCCAATCCGGAATTGGGGGTCGGTATCTATCTGCGTGACAAAGCGGACGAGCTTCGATACAAAACCGCATATACATGACCATATTATCACCATGATCCAGGGATAAGCCCTCCGGATGAAATTTTTTCGATTCGTAGTTTTCGCTGCCGGGCTGCTGACGTCACTAGCCCCTCCCGCGGTCGCCAATGAGATTATCGAGGCCGAAGAAGCCGATGAAGGCACCTTTACGTTCGTTCTGGAAAACGACCTGTTCTTCGGTCTGGACCGGGATTATACGAACGGCATCCAGCTTGCGTGGATGTCGGAGCCCGATTATGCGCCGGTCTGGGCGCTCAAAGCCGCGCGCTTGCTGCCGTTTTTTCCGGAGGACGGCAGGGTCCGTTCCAGCTACGCCATCGGCCAGAATATGTATACGCCGAACGATATCGCCGACCCTGATCCGCCGCTTGACCAGCGTCCCTACGCCGGTTGGCTATATGGCGCGGTCGGGATTGTAGTCGAGACCGGGGAAAAGCAGCTTGACCAGCTCCAGTTTCAGCTCGGTGTAGTCGGCCCCGCGTCCCTCGCCGAGCAATCGCAGGAATTCGTTCACAAAATCGTCGATTCGCCGAAGCCGCAAGGTTGGGACACCCAGCTCGGAAATGAGCCCGGACTGGTCCTGACGTATCAGCGGAGCTGGCGGGCACTGGTCTCACAGGAAATCGCCGGTGTATCCGTCGATGTGACACCGCATGTCGGTGGGGCGCTCGGCAATATCTATACTTACGCCAATGCAGGCGCGACATTCCGCTTTGGCTGGAACCTGCCGAATGACTATGGGCCGCCGCGCATTCAACCGGGCCTTCCCGGCTCCGGCTTTTTCAAGCAAACCGATAATGTCGGACTTTATTTCTTTGCCGGGCTTGATGCCCGGGCCGTTGCGCGCAACATCTTTCTTGACGGTAACACCTTCAGGGACAGCCGTAGCGTGGACAAGGAACCGCTGGTTGCCGATGCGCAAGTTGGCGTAGCAATCACCCTGCGTTCAGCGCGGCTTGCCTTCACCCATGTCTTCCGCTCCCGCGAATACGAGGGCCAGACCGACCGGGATGAATTTGGCGCGATCAGTTTCTCCGTGCCTTTTTAGGCGCGGATCGGCTCACAGGCTTTAAACTCCCGCCGATACGCGATAGAAGTAGGGAAATGCAGCGGTCAGGGGATCGCCAGCTTCCGGTTCTTGAATAAAGGAATGAATGCAATGCAAACGGCAGATGAAACCGCGAAACTCCTCTCGCGCCTTGGTCTAGACACAGCAGCCTATACCGGCGGAGACCTGAAAGTGCAAAGCCCGCTGACGGGGGAGGATATTGCGGCAATCCCCACGGACAGCCCGGCGGACGTTGCGGCGGCCATCAAGAAGGCAAAGGCCGCCTTTGCGGTTTGGCGCACGGTGCCCGCGCCGCGCCGCGGTGAACTTGTCCGCCTGTTTGGCGAGGAACTGCGCAATGCGAAGCAGGATCTGGGGCGGCTTGTCTCCCTTGAGGTGGGCAAGGTCCCGTCCGAAGGAGAAGGCGAAGTGCAGGAGATGATCGATATCTGCGACTTCGCCGTCGGGCTGTCACGCCAGCTTTACGGCCTGACCATTGCGACCGAACGGCCGGGACACCGGATGATGGAGCAATGGCATCCGCTGGGTGTAGTTGGCGTGATTTCCGCCTTTAACTTTCCGGTTGCCGTCTGGTCATGGAACACGACGCTCGCGCTTGTCTGCGGTGATCCGGTGATCTGGAAACCGTCCGAGAAGGCGCCGCTCACCGCCCTCGCCTGCATGGCGATCATGGGCCGCGCATTGAAACGTTTCGGTGATGCGCCGGAAGGGCTGCTCGATGTCGTCATTGGCGCGGCGAATGTCGGTGAGGCGCTTGTCGAAAGTCCCGATGTCGCGCTGCTATCCGCGACGGGATCAACACGCATGGGCCGGATTGTCGGTCCCAAGATCGCCGCGCGGTTTGGCCGCTCGATACTGGAGCTTGGCGGCAATAACGCCGGGATCGTCGCGCCGAGTGCCGATCTCGACATGACCTTGCGCGCCGTCGCCTTCGGCGCCATGGGAACGGCGGGACAACGCTGCACCACGCTCCGGCGGCTGTTCGTTCATTCATCGATTTATGACACGCTGGTGCCGGGACTGCGCAAGGCCTATCAATCCGTTTCTGTCGGCAATCCGCTTATCGGCTCGTCCCTGGTTGGCCCGCTGATCGACAAGCAGGCCTTCGACCAGATGCAGAAGGCGCTTGCGGCAGTGAAAGACGCGGGCGGGGAAATCACCGGCGGGGAGCGAGTGGATACCGGCGATGCCGCCGCCTATTACGCCCGCCCGGCGCTTGCCGAAATGCCAAAGCATGACGGTATCGTGCGGGAGGAGACCTTCGCGCCGATCCTCTATGTCATGAAATATGATGATCTGGAAGACGCGATCCGCTGGCATAATGAGGTCGGGGCCGGATTGTCGTCCTGCATCTTCACCCTCGATATGCAGGAGGCGGAATTGTTCCTGAGCGCCGCAGGGTCCGACTGCGGCATTGCGAATGTGAATATCGCCACGTCGGGCGCGGAAATCGGCGGCGCGTTCGGCGGTGAGAAGGAAACCGGCGGGGGCCGCGAGAGCGGGTCCGACGCCTGGAAAAGCTACATGCGGCGCGCCACCAACACGGTCAACTATTCAAAGGAACTTCCGCTCGCGCAGGGTGTCTCTTTCGATATTTAAGCGGGAAGGAGAAGAGCGACATGACCCATATCTGGGTACGCGCCGAACAGCGCGAGAATGAGCAGCGGACCGGTATCACTCCTGAAGGGGTCCGCGCCCTGATGGCGACGGGTATGTCCGTCACGGTGGAGGAATCAGGCTGCCGGGCCATTCCCATAGAGGATTATCAGAAGACAGGCTGTGACATCGCGGCAGAGGGAAGCTGGCCTGACGCTCCGAAGGACGCCATTATCTTCGGGCTCAAGGAACTGCCGGAAGGCGACACCCCACTTCCCCACCGGCATATCATGTTCGGCCACGCCTATAAGGGACAGGCGGATGGTCCCGCCCTCCTCCGCCGGTTCAAGGCGGGCGGCGGGGTGCTTTATGATCTGGAATATCTCACCGATGATATCGGCAGGCGTGTCGCCGCCTTCGGGTACTGGGCCGGCTTCGCCGGAGCGGCCATTGGCCTCATGGTCTGGAATGCGGAAAAACGCGGTGAGGGTCCCGGCCCCGATCAGATACACATATATCCCGGGCGTGACATGCTGATGAGCGAACTTAAGAGAAATCTTGCTGCGGTCCTTGAAACCGGCACGCTGAAGCCGACCGCGATTGTCATCGGCGCGCTGGGACGGGTTGGCAGGGGCGCAAGTGATTGCCTGGAAGCGCTTGGCCTCGACGTTCTGAAATGGGATATGGCGGAAACGGCCCATGGCGGCCCATTCCCGGAAATTCTCGATCACGATATTTTCGTGAACTGTATCCTCGCCCGCGAAGGCGTCCCGGTTTTCGTGCCAAAGTCTGCCCTGGGGTCGCCGCGACGGCTTGCCGTGATTGCCGATGTCTCCTGCGATCCGAACAGCCCGTACAACCCGATCCCGATTTATGATCACGCCACGTCCTTCGATCATCCGGTGATCCGGGTAGCGGAGACGCCGCCGCTCGATGTGATGGCGATTGACAACCTGCCGTCCCTGCTGCCGGTGGAAAGCAGTGAGGATTATGCGGCGCAACTCCTGCCGTCCCTCAAGACACTTGACCGGATAAACAGCGGCGTCTGGGCCCGCGCGAAAGATATATTCGACGAACATGTTGCCAAGGTGTGATTTGAAAATCGATTAATATCAGAAAGTTAAATTACTTTCTTGATCCTAAAGCATACTTCTAAATCAGATTAATTTAACCGGTTAATTTTCATTTAAAAGTGTTTCGATCATCTGGTCACGCATGATGAATTTCTGCGGCTTGCCGGTGACGGTCATCGGAAGCTCCGTGACGAAGCGAACATAACGCGGGACCTTGTAATGCGCAATCTGGTCCTTGCAATAGGCTTTCACAGCTTCCTCATCGAGGGTTGACCCGGCGCGGGAAACGATCCAGGCACAGACTTCCTCCCCGAATTTCTCACTCGGCACACCGAAGACCTGCACTTCCTGAATATCAACATGGGTGAAGAGAAACTCCTCGATCTCCCGGGGATAGATATTCTCGCCGCCACGAATAATCATGTCTTTCAGGCGGCCGACAATACGGCAATATCCTTCCTCATCCAGCGTCGCGAGATCGCCGGTGCGCATCCAGCCTCCCTCGACAATGGCCTCATCCGTTTTTTCCGCGTCATCCCAATAGCCGCGCATCACGGAATAGCCGCGTGTCCACAGCTCCCCGCGCTCACCGACCGGGACATCCGCCCCAGTCTCATCCACCACGCGCACCTCGACATGCGGATGAATGCGGCCAACGGTGGAGACGCGCTTTTCAAGCGGGTCGTCGACATTGCTCTGGAAGGAGACCGGGGAGGTTTCCGTCATGCCGTAACAGATGGTGACCTCTGACATATTCATCCGGTCAATCACCTTCTTCATCACCTCTATCGGGCAGGGTGCGCCCGCCATCACACCCGTGCGAAGGCTGGAGAAATCCAGCTCTTTCAGGCGCGGATGATCCACCATGGCGACAAACATCGTCGGCACGCCGTAAAGCGCCGTACAGCCAGCTTTCTATATGGCCAGCAGCGTCTCTTCCGGATCAAAGGCTTCACCCGGGAACACCATCGTCGCGCCAGCGCTGACACAACCGAGCGATCCCATGACCATGCCAAAACAGTGATAGAGCGGTACGGGAATGCAGAGGCGGTCCTTCTCCGTGAAGTTCATGCGCCCGACGGTATGGGCGGCATTATTGACGATATTGAAATGGGTCAGGGTCGCCCCTTTTGGCGCCCCTGTCGTCCCGGAGGTGAACTGGATATTGATCGGATCATCAGGAGTAAGAGAGCGGGTAATATCGTCAAGACGGGCGAATTCCGTCTCCCCGCCCAGCGATTCAATTTTTGAGAACGGATAGATGCCCGGCCCCGGATCTTCCGTCAGGCCGATCACGATTTCAAGCGACGGCAGTTTCGCCGCCCGGAGTGCGCCCGGCGCCGACTTCTCAAGTTCCGGGGCAAGCGTGCGGATCATCTTGAGGTAATCCGATGTCTTGAACTTTTCCGCCGCGACCAGCGCCTTGCAGCCCGATTTGTTCAGGGCATACTCCAGCTCCGACAGGCGGTAGGCGGGGTTGATATTGACGAGGATCAGCCCGATCCGGGCCGTTGCATATTGCGTCAGTATCCACTGCAGGTTATTTGGCGACCAGATGCCGATCCGGTCCCCCTTCTCCAGCCCGAGCGCAAGCAGCCCTGCGGCGAACGCGTCAACCCGCCGGGCAAGCTCCTCATAGCTCAGCGAGATATCCTGTAGCGGAAAGGTGACGGCCTCTCGCGATCCGAATATCGCAACCGTTTCGCGCAGCATTTGTGGAATAGTCTGGTGACGCAGCGGGCTCGATTTATCCCCCGCCACGTAAGAACGATTATCCACAGGCGCGATTATCGGCTTTTCAACATCGGCCTTCCCTGACGGCGCCTGTTCATGCGCAGTTGACATGGCGTTCCTCCCTTAATGTCCCTGTTGAAACGCAGCTTACGCCAATCGAACCGGCTTGTCACATGTACTATTTGCCTTGTTCTGCGCGCGCGGTTTCCGCTGTTACCTCCGCCTCGAAATCGCCTTTTGCGCTATTTTCGCGGTTGCGCCAATGCGGGTAATGGGTGACGAAAGTCTCCAGCATCGCCGCAAGGGGCGGTTCGGAAAATTCGCCGCGATAGTTGAGATATTCCATATGGCGGTTGCCGGATTTATCGATCGGATGATAGATCGAGTCTTCCTCCCCGTCGAAATCAAGCGGCTTCAGGCCGAACTTGTCACAGAGCTCGATATTGAAGGCGGGCGTCGACTTGACCCATTTGCCGTCAAGATAAATATCGGTATAGCCATGCCAGTAGAAAATATCCGTCTGCATCCGTTCCCGCATTTTCTCGGTCGACATGTGATTGCGAACATCGGCATAGCCGAGCCGGGCCGGAATTCCCGCCGCCCGGCAGGCCGCCGCCAGCAGGATCGCCTTGGAGACGCAATAGCCGCGCCCTTCGGCAAGCGTCGTGCTCGCCTTCAGTCCCTTCACCTCCAGTGTCGAACTATAAGGATCGTAGCGAAGCTCATCGCGGACGGCGTAATAGAGCTTTATGGCTTTCTCCTTATCGGAACCGCCGTCGCCGGCAACCCGTTCGACAAACGCGATTATGTCGGGATTATCGGAATCAACCGTAGGTCCCGGCTCGAGAAATTCAGGAAAATCCGTCTTCATTTTACAGCCTTTCTTTTGTGGCCTTTAAAATAGCGCGTGGTCTCAGTTTGCCCTTTTCGCGTTTCTGGTAATCGCCTCGACAATGGTCGGCACGGCGCCATCCGGAATATTATGGCCCATGCCGTCGATAACAACCATCTCGGCCCCGGGGATGGACTTCTGCACATCTTCGGCGCAGCCGAGCGGGACCAGCGGGTCTTCGCGGCCATGGATCACAACTGTGGGAGCCGTAATCTCAGACAGATGGGCGACACGGCTGTCACCGGAGGCAAGGCTGGCCAGCAGGTGGCGGCTGTTCCCGTAGGGATAGAATGATCTTTCGTAGAGCGCGGTGGCTTCCTTTCGCAAGGCTGCCTCCTCAACCGGAAAGCCGGGACTGCCGATAATCTGGGCCGTCTCCACCGCCTCGTCCATGGCGCCCTCAAGCGTTCCGGCGGGATTGCGTGGTTTGGTCAGCCATTCGGCGGCTTTCTGCTCAGGGCGCGGCAATCCGCGGCGACCGGAGGTCGCCATGACAGAGACCAGCGATTTCACCCGCTCCGGCCGTCGATAGGCAAGGGTCTGGGCAATCGCCCCGCCGTTGGAGCTTCCGAGAAAATGCGCCTTCTCGATGCCAAGCGCCGCGATCAGCTCTGCCGCGTCATCCGCCATGTCTTCCAGTGTGTAGGGCGCGGACACCGTCTCCCGCGCACGGGCCTGCGCGAAGGCCGCCGGGATATCCGCTGGGCCCCAGTCGTCGAACTTGGTCGACTTTCCGACGTCGCGATTGTCATGCAGGATGACAAAAAACCCGTTCTCGACCAGGGCGTCGAGGAATGCGTCACTCCAGGACGCCAGCTGCACGCCAACCCCGCCAATCAGGACGATCGGCTCGCCTGAGGCATCGCCCCGTGTTTCATATTCCAGCTCTACCCCGTTTGCGGAAATCTTTGGCATGTCGTCTCTTCCTTCAGATGATTTGTTTGTTCTTGCTTATTCTTGCGCCCGGACGCCAACGTCTGCGAAATATGACTTTACGCGGTTAAGGCCGCGAAGCGCAAGCGGATCGCGTCAGCTTATGGTGATCACGGGATCGCCCAGGACGTTGAAATCCGGTGTGATGCCAAGGCCCGGATCATCGGGCGCCGTCATCCGGCCATTGACGCGCGCTGGCGCCCCTTGCGCGAATGTCACGGTGCCGTAGGAATTGAAATCGGTAGCGGAGAAGCAGAATTCCTCCGGTGTCGAGCGCGCGAGATGGGCAATCGCGGCCGTTGTTATATCGCCGCCCCAGGTATCCTCGATCGTCATGGGAATACCGGAGGCAACGCAAAGATCCCGCATCAGCCGCGCGCGCGTCAACCCGCCGACCTTGGATATTTTCAGGTTGATCACATCCATGGCGTCTTCGGCGATCCCGCGCACGAGGGTTCCAGCGCCGTCTATCACCTCATCCAGCACGAAAGGGAGAGACGTGCGGCGGCGGATAGATAGCGATTCTTCATAGGTCATGCAGGGTTGCTCGATATAGACATCAAGGTCGGCAACCGCCCCGACAACCCGTGCCGCCTCATGTTTTGTCCAGCCCGTATTGGCATCGGCGACAAGGATATCGCTTTTCTTCAGGATGGCGCGGGTCGCGTGAATGCGGTCTATATCCTCATTCGCATCGCCACCGACCTTGAGCTGGAACTTCGTATAGCCTTCCTCGCTGTAGCCTTTTATCCTGGCGGCCATCCGGTCCGGGCTTTCCTGCGAGATCGCCCGGTAGAGCGCCACATCCTCCTGCATCGCCCCGCCCAGCAGCATATAGACCGGCTGCCCCGTCGCCTTACCCAGTATGTCCCAGCAGGCGATATCAATCGGTGCCTTGGCGTAAGGATGACCGCGCAGCGCGCTATCCATCACGCGGTTGATTTCATGAAGCGCGAGCGGGTGCCGCCCGATCAGGTGAGGACCGATTTCCAGAAGACCGGCGCGAACGCCCTTAGCGTAAGACGGAAGATAAGTCGAGCCAAGCGGGCAGCATTCCGCATAGCCAGTCACCCCTTGGTCAGTTTCGACGGCAACAACGGTGCTGTCGAAAACCTCGACAAAATTGCCGTTGGACCAGCTATACCGCCCCTCTTTCAGGGGCAAGTCGATTTGCCAGGCCTTGATTGCGGTGATTTTCATGTCTCTTTCCTCATCTCACAACAAATCCATGGGCGAAGGGATCGCGATCATCGATTATGATCCTGTTAAAGCCGGTCACCCGCGCCCATCCCCCGACCGAGGGAATAATCGCGGTGTAATTCGCGGCGGTTGTCATACCCTCCACCCGGCCTTTGAACTCGGACCCGATAATACTCTCATGTATAAAGTCGTCTCCAACGGATAATTCTCCACGCGCAACCAGCTGCGCCATGCGCGCCGACGTGCCCGTCCCGCAAGGAGAGCGATCCAGCGCCTTGTCACCGTAAAACACCACATTGCGCGCCGTCGCCCCTTCCTGCGTCGGCTTGCCGGTCCACATGATATGGGTCAGGCCATTGATATCGGGCTGCGCCGGATGGATGAAATCATATTTTTCGTTCAATGCCGCGCGAAGGAGCGGGCTCCACCCTATCAGATCCAGCGCCGAATAATCCGCCATATCGGTAAAATGCTGTTGCGGCTCGACAATCGCATAAAAATTGCCGCCATAGGCAACATCGACGGTGATCTCGCCAATCCCCGGGCAATGCACCGTCAGCCCGGCCGCATAAAGAAAGGAGGGGACATTCGTAATCCGCACTTCCTCAACATAATCGCCGACCTGACGATACTCCGCAATCACCAGTCCGGCGGGCGTATCAAGACGCAGGCGCCCCGGCTCCCGCGGGGTGACAAGGCCCTGCTCGATGGCGATGGTCACCGTACCGATCGTCCCGTGACCGCACATCGCCAGACAGCCGGAAGTTTCGATAAAGAGGATGCCGGTATCGCAGTCCGCCCGCGTCGACGGATAGAGGATGCTGCCCGACATCTGGTCATGGCCTCGCGGCTCGAACATCAGGCCGGCGCGAATCCAGTCATGCTTGGCCACAAAGTCAGCACGCCGCGCCAGCATGGTTGAGCCTTCAAGTTCGGGCGGACCTTCCGTCACGACGCGGACCGGGTTGCCGCAAGTATGGCCATCTATGCACTGGAATATAGTTTGCGCCATAACCGTTACCTCAAAAGCGTTGCGGACTGTAAGGGGCAAGATCAACAGCATTTTCCCGACCCATGACGAGGTTTGCCACGATCCGCGCGGTCCCGGCGGATTGCGTGAGGCCGAGATGCCCGTGACCAAAGGCATAGGTCACCCGATCCGAGCATGTGGCAGGACCAATGACTGGAATTGAATCCGGCAAAGAAGGGCGAAATCCCATCCATTGCGTCCCGCCCTCCGTCTTCAGTCCCGGCAGGAAGGCTTTCGCCTTTTTCAGCAGGGCGTCAGCGCGGCGGTAATTGGGTGGCAGTTTCAGACCGCCAAGTTCAACGGCCCCGCCGACACGAATGCCGCTCGATAGCGGACTGACGACAAATCCATGCTCCTCGAACGAGAGCTGGCGCTTGAGGTCGAAGGCTCCGACCGGGAGCGTCGTGTTGTAGCCGCGTTCTGTCTCAAGCGGGATGTGATCCCCGAGTGTCCTTGCCAGCAAATGCGACCATGCCCCGGCGGCAATAACCACATGGCCCACCGAGAGCCGCGTCCCGTCTGACAGCATGACGAAAACGTCGCCCGATGTCGTTTCAACGGCGACCGCCTCCGCAATGCGGATAGTCCCGCCACGGCTCTGGAAATACTCCCCAAGCCGGTTTGTATAATCCTTCGGATCGGAAATGCCATACCAGTCATTGGTATATATGGCGCCAACAAAGCGACGGTCTAGCCCGGATTGATGTTCCATAATCTCTTCAGGGCTGGTAAGCGCGGTGAAATTAATCCCGCGCGACGCCCGCTCCCGCCAGGACGGCAGGCTTTCCTCAAACGCTTTTCGTGATTCATAGAGTTGCAGATTACCATGCTGGCGCAGCATGTTATGGGTGCCGGTCTGCTCCATAAAGGGTACCAGGCGTTCCCTGGAAACGGTCATCAGGGCGACCAGCGCCGCAATTCCCGCCCGCACCTGCTCCGGTCGGCTTGCCCGCCAGAAACGGAACATCCATGGCGTAATTTTAAGGGCATAAGGCAGCGGAATGGATAAGGGGCCGAGCGGATCAAGCAACCATTTCGGGGCCTTTTTCATGATACCGGGGGACGCCACCGGCGCCGCATCGGAAAAGGCGAAGGCCCCTGCGTTTCCACGCGATGCCCCGGCGGCAACGCCTTCCCGATCGAGAACGGTCACCTTCGCACCCATCGACTGAAGCTCGATCGCCGTGGTAATACCGATGATCCCGGCGCCAATTACGATTATTTCCGCTGAGTCTTCTGCCTTGTCCAACTTCTCCGCCCTCACGCCCTTCTAACGCTTACCTCTAAGGAAGTCTGGCATATTAATCCATGGGCCGCATTCCCCATAGTAGAGAATGTGATCGGGAAATTTCAGGTTCGGTCTGGAATTATGCTTGCTGCGAGGCGAACCGCATCCCGGCATATTTTAGCGGGAGATCAAAAATCTCTGAAATCAGTTCCGCATTGATCAGTCTGCGGCTCTCCCCGCTGTCCTGAATACGGCCATCCTTGATGAAATAGCAGTGATCCGTGCAGTGATAGGCGAGGTTCAGATCATGCATGACGATAATCACCGCAAGACCATGTTGCCGGCAAAGCGATTGAACAAGGTCCAGCAACTGATGCTGATGCTTTAAATCCAGTGCCGAGGTGGGTTCGTCCAGGAACAGATACGCGCCTTCCTGCTCCCATATCTGCGAGGCAACCCGCGCGAACTGAACCCGCTGCTGCTCGCCGCCCGAAAGCGTGGGAAAGGACCTGTCACGAAGATGCCAGGCATCCATCATGTCAAGGGCCGCCATGGCGATCTCGGCATTCAGGGCCGCGCTCTGGTCCAATTCATAGGGGTTGCGGCCCATCAGAACGATTTCGAGTGCGGTAAAGGGAAAGCTGATCGGATTGGCCTGCGACAGCACGGCGCGCTTGCGGGACAAGTCGGCCAGCGAATAATGCTGCAGTTCCTTGCCGTCCATGAATATGCTGCCCGTATCCGGCTTGAGCGATCCGGTCAGGCATTTCAGCAATGTGGATTTTCCCGCGCCATTCGGACTGAGGATCGCGCTTACCTTGCCTTTATCGAACGCGGCGGAGACATCCGCCAGTATCTGCTTGGGGCCAATTTTATATCCGATATTCTCGGCGGTGATCACAGGCTGAACCTCCCGGCATATTGCTTGACGAGAAGCCAGAGGAAAAACGGTCCGCCAATCAGGCTTGTCAGGATGCCGACCGGCATCTCCGCCGGGGCCACAATGGTGCGCGCGGCTGTATCCGCCACCACCAGCAGCGCCGCGCCGAGCAGGGCGGACGCCGGGATCAACAGCCGGTGATCCGGCCCGAGTGTCAGCCGCACCAGATGCGGTACGACCAGCCCGACAAAGCCGATCACCCCGCTCACGGAGATTGCGGCGCCAACGCAGAGCGCGGTGCAGATGACAATCGTCCGTTTCAGCCGCTCCGCATCGACGCCGAGATAGCGCGCCTCATTCTCGCCGAGCAACAGGACATTCAGCTCGCGCGCGTTGCGGATCAGGAGGAGGCCGGACGGGACAGCAATGCTCGTCACCACAATAACCGCCACCCACAGGGCGCCGCCAAGGCTGCCCATGGTCCAGAAGGTAAGCGTCCTGAGCTGCTGGTCGTCACTGAGAAAAGTGAGATAGCCAACGCCCGCCGCCGAGAGGGCGTTGATCGCAATCCCGGTCAGCAGCATATAGGTCACGGAAAAGCTGCCGGTGAGCCTGGCAAAGCGAAAGATGACGAAACAGGCGAGCAATGCCCCGATGAAGGCCGCGATACTCATCGCATAGAGACCGAGATACCCGGTAATCGGCCCGGCAAGGACGATGACGAAGGCGACAGCAAGCGCGGCACTCGTCGCAATGCCGATCAGGCCCGGATCCGCCAGCGGATTACGGAAAAGTCCCTGCATCGCCGCGCCGGACACCGCCAGCGCACCGCCGACGATAATCGCCAGGAATACCCTTGGCAGGCGAATGGAGACGAGAACCGCCTCCTGTTGATCTGTCAGCGTCCCGCTCAACAAGTCTTTCAACGGGATTGAGACGGCTCCGATCGACGCCGCCACGATTGCAACGACGACCAGAAAAAGCCCGAGCAGCAGCAATGCCGGAATTTTCACATGCTTGAGGAAAAACGGCAGGGAGACTGATTTCGCGAAATGACTCATAAGTTATTCGATTTTTGGTTCAGCTCCAGGGCCGCGTCGGCAGTTCTGGGGCCGAAGCCGAGCAACAGCAGGCTATCCATGACAATGACCTGCTTGTCCTTCGCGGCCGGTGTCAGGGATAGGCCGGGGACAGCAAAAAGACTTTCCACACCGCCCGCCTGTTCGATCCCCTGCGATGTCACCAGTAAAATTTCCGGCGCCAGACTTGTTGCCGCCTCCGGTGAAAGCGGTTTATATCCTTCATAGCCGGTGACAACATTGACCGCGCCCGCAAGCTTGATGATACTGTCCGCCGCTGTATTCATGCCCGCAACCATCGGCGCACCACCGGTATGCTGCAGGATGAACATGATCCTTTTGGACACGCCCTGCCCCGCAATGGCGTCCTTCAGCTTTGCCTCTGCTGCGGTCATGTCGGCAATCAGGGCCGCCCCTTCTTCTTTCCTGTCCAGCGCCCCGGAAATCACTTCTATGTTCTTTTTTACATCCTCGAGCGATCGTCCCGCATTGAGGGTCAGCATATTGACACCAGCGGATTTCAGCTGTGCCAGCACCGGAGGCGGGCCTGCCTCATCCGTCATGAGGACGAAATCAGGGTTGAGGGACAGAATACCCTCCGCCGAGAGCGCGCGCTGATAACCGACTTTCGGCGATGCGGCCGCCGCTTCGGGATAATAGCTTGTCGTATCACTGCCGACGATCAGCTCGCCCGCTCCCAACGCATAGACTGTCTCGGTCAGGGCGCCACCAACGGACACGACGCGCTTGGGTGCATCCGCAAGAGCGACCGTCGAGAAAAGCAGGAAAATAACACTTATTAATCGGATCATGGATTTGCTTCTTTTTGCATGAGAATATTGGCCGCATCAATCCCTTGCGATTGCAGGTATGTCAGCACTTTAAGCAGTTCTTCAATGGCGATCCGCCGGTCACCGGCGACAATCATTTCATAATCGGGTTTCTCCGCAATGATTTCCCGGATGGCGGTTTTGAGTTCGACAAAGGTTCTGACCGGCTCACCGTCAATGGCATAGGATCCTTCGCGTATTTCAAGCATTATATGTTTGGGCTCGTTCAGCTGTGTGAGTTCTTCTTCCACAGCAGAGGGGAGCTTGAGATCGAGAGACTTGAAAACCGTCCCGACGGTCAGCAGGAAAAAGACCAGCAGGATAAACAGGATATCCAGCATCGGCGTGAGATCCGGCGCAAGGTCCCGGAGGGTTCCGCCATGCGGGTCTTCCGACTGCAGCGTTATCATTTCCGGCGCACCTCAGAGGCGAACTCGACGATTTCGGATTTGGTCTCCGTCTTCGCCAGTTCAAAGGAGAGCGACAGGCGATTGAGATCAAGACAGAACCGCCCGAGCTGACGCTCGCTGAAAGAGCTGAAGAAATGTGCCATCAGCAAGGCCGGGAGCGCAATCAGCAACCCGACCGCCGTGGTCAGCATCGCCTCCCACAGCCCATCCGCGATCAGGGCGGGCGAAACCGGGCCGGTCTGAACGGAGATCACCTTGAAGGCCGCGATAATCCCGAGAATGGTCCCGAGCAGGCCGAAAATCGGACTGATCATGCCGATCAGTCGCAGCGACTTGATCCCGCTGTAATAGGGGCGCTGCAAGTCGTTCAGCATGACGCCAACCATCTCGTCCCGGACGGGCTTTGGCTGAATTTTGAGATCCCGCAGGTAATCTGCGAGCCGCTCATACCGGCCCCTGGCGGTGGCCGCAGCCTTCACGACGAAGACCAGCCGCTCCAGCCCGATCGCCAGCGCGATGATGGAGCAGCCCGCGAGAGGCCACGCCATAATCCCAAGCTGCGCAAACTGCTCCGTAAAATCAAAAGCCGGAAGCCAGTCAGGCAACATTCGTTACCTCCTTCACCGGCAATTGAGCGACAATATCCCGCCAAAGCTCCAGTTCCGGCTGGCCGGGTTTGCGTTTCCCGAAGAAGGTCGCGATCAGCTCATCATTCCTGTCGAAAACCTCGACGGCCGTGACAAAGCCGTCTTCCGTCGGCTTTTTGGTCACCCAGCTATGGCTGATACCGGATTCATCGAGATGCAGGTTAAACTTCGGATCGAGGACGTTATACCATGCCCCATGCTCAACCAGCTTCTTCACCGGGCCGGTGTGGATCTGGATACATCCCGGGCTTCCGACAAAAACCATGATCTCGCATTCACTCTCCGAGGCCAGCTCAAGCAGGCGACGGGCCGCCACATTCTCAACTTCCACCGCGAGATCATTGCCGATGTTGCGGAATGCCTGAACGCGCCCGACCTTGAACTTCTTAAGCAACGGGAAAAAGGCATGCGTGTCTTTCAGGCTTTCCCAGCCGGCGCGGAACCCCGCCCAGTCAATTTCCGAATCCGGTCGGTCTGACGCTTTTGGCGCAGCGCTTTCAACTTCAATAAACGCATTCTGTTCAGCATGTCGATACTTTGCAACCAGATCATCATAGGCGGCCTCGCTGGATTTATTGGTGAGATATATCTTGTGAATTGCCAGCCCCGTGGCATTGAAGAACTGCAGGCTCTTGCGGGTTCCGGTCTTGGTGGCTTCCATCACGGCGAAGCCGTACTTCCACTGCCCCATGAACAGGCGAAGGTCGATGTCCGGATTGACAAACAGGCCGGTTTTCATCGGACCATGGCTAAAGAAGCTGCCGTTTTCGTAAACACCCTTGCGCTCATGCACGCAATGCTCGTTCCGGGTCAGCGCCATCACCTCACCAAGCGAGGCAATTTCCTTCAGGATGGCTTCCGGTTCATCGGCAAGGCGGACGACTTCCGTGCCGACGCGGGACGCCAGCAATTCGCCTTCCGAAATACCGATTTCCTGCGCCGCATTCCGCGCCCTCAACCCTTCACTCTTTGTGAGCCGCTCATATTCGGCCCTGATTTCTTCCGGCGACAGCTGCGCCCTGACTGACGTTGATTCATTCATTGGTATTTCCTGTCCGTTATTGGATAACAAAATTCACGGGAACCCGAACCCAACTGACGACCGCACTTCCATTCACGTTCGTTGGTTCAAACTTCCATTTCTTGACGGCCGCCAGCGCTGCCATATCCAGCAGCCGGTGACCGGATGATTTGGCGATCTTCAACTCTCGCGGATCGCCACTGGGCAATACTTCCGCATGCAACGTCACTGTTCCCTGTTGGCCCAGATCCAGCGCCCGACGCGGATATGACGGAGGTATCTGATGACGATAGCGGGCGTTATGAATAACCGTCGAGTCATCCTCGCCTTCGTTCTGGCCAGTGGCCGGGGCGACCGCGACCAGTTTTTTTGCGGGCTTGTGTACCGGCTTCGTTACCGGCTTTTTGACGGCCTCGGTCACGGGGCGCTGTTCCGGCGGCTTGACGGCTTTCGGGGTCGGCCTGGGCACCACCTCCTCGGTCGGCCTTGCCGTTGCCTCGGTGATTTTCGCCTCGGTCGGCTTGACCATTGGCAAGGGCACAGGTTTCGTCGGTACCTTCTCCGCGCGCTCAACCCGAGACGGCGAAATCTCGGGAACAGCAGCGATTTTCCGGGCCGCATAAGGTGTCGTCACAACCGGCTTGATGCGGGTGGGCTGCGGCGGCGGAGGTGGGGGCGGCTGTTCCGCCCTTACCACCTCTTCCGGCGGCGCCGTCGGCGCAGGCCGGGACAACGTCATGAGATTCACCTCCATTACCGGGATTTCAAAAACCATATCCGGGCGGGCATTAAGCTGAACCAGTGACATCAGGAAGACATTCGCGCAGACAGAAAGGGAGAGATAGACAAGCCATCTCTTCCCCTGATCTGCCGGAAATGCGATTGCCGTTGCTGCTACCATTTATAGGCAACCCTCACATTATAGCTCCGCCCTTCCTCAAGGAGGGTGGCGAATGCGGTATTATAGGCTTTGTCGAAAATGTTGGAGACACCGAGATCAACGGTCAGCGTGTCCAGACCGGCCCCACTCGGCAACCAGCGATAATAAACGTCATATACGGAGTAGCCGGACGTTGGGACATCTGCGTTGCCAACCTTGTCATTGGCCGCCGCGAACCGCCCTCTCACACCGAAAATGCTTTCGATTGACGTTGCGCTATAGGCAAGATCCGCAACAAGGGTCAGCGGTACATTGTTTGAGAGATACTCGCCCGTATCCTCGTTCTCGGCCTCGACATAGGACAGGCCGAGCTTCGCGGTAATCGGATGAAGCCGATAGGTACCGTCCACTTCAAAGCCGGTCAGGCGGGCGTTTGGAACGTTCACGACCTGTGTCGTTCCTGCAGCGACATTAACGTCCTGCGAGATGAAGTCGTCCCCCTCACTGATAAACCACGAGCCCTTGACCTGCATCTGGTCCTTTTCCGCCATCACGCCATCGAACTTGAGGCCCGCGCCCAGCTCGAAAGTGGTAACCGTTTCGGGACGAAGATCGGGATTGGGGATGAAGAAGTTGTCAGGAAGAAAAGGCGGAGCGCCCGGAAAATGCAGCCCCGACGCATAAATTTCCGTCAGGTTCGGCGCCCGGAACGCCTGGGCGAGACTGCCGAAAAACATCAGGTTGTCGTTCGGAAGGTAGCTCATCGAGATTTTCGGCGATATCTGATGTTCGCTCTGTGAATTACCGGCGTCGTCAC
>JBBDJF010000089.1:0-17320 GCA_040880045.1 Sneathiella sp. | reverse complement strand
GCGATAGGAATCGAACCGGGCCGCCGGAATAATCAGGAACCTGCCCGCATCCGTGTCCAGCGCGATTTCATCCTGCACATAGAAACCATAGTTGGTCGCATCGGCATTGGGAACACCCGGACGCGTGCCACCGCTCGTCGTCGTCCCCTTTTGGTCGTCATGATAGATTTCAATACCGTAGGACAAGGTATGGTTCTGCGTCTCACTGATACCGATAGTCGTCTGGTTGTCCGCCGTAAAGCCAATGGTGCTCAAGTCACGTATCTGCACACGCCCGGCATTCGTACCGCTAACATCCTCTTCGCGCACGCTTGTGTCGTTGTAGTAAAGATGCAGTTTCGGTTTCAGCCAGCTGTTCGACGGATTATCAAATTCATACTTGATTGCGTACTGGTTATCATTGACGGTTTTCTCAACGACCGGGTTTGACGCCGTGATCGCACCGGCACCGTTATTCGGCTCCGTCCCGTCATTATGAAGTCCCTGATAAATGAACTTGACGGTATTGAAGTCATCAATGCTGTAGCCGACCTTGAAGGTGCCCGAGAGCAGGTTGTCCTCGGAAATCAGCTTGTTGCCGTCGCCCTGCTCGATATCGCCGGAGTTGCGAACCGCCGCCATCCCGATAATATCAAGGGCGCCGGTGCGTCCGTAGGCCGAAATAACCGGCGAATATTCCTTGCTTGCCGTCCGGTAGCCCGCTGATGTGTAAACTCCCCAGGTTTCGCCAGGCAGCAGCATGTCCGCCGCGTCCTTCGTCTCGAACGCAACGACACCGCCGATGGCACCGCCGCCGTATATGGCGGAGGACGACCCCTTGACGATTTCAACGCTTTTCAGGAGGGACGGATCAATAAAGAACCGGCCATCATGCGCCGCCTCGAAATTCTGTCTGCGCCCGTCCATCATTGTGATAATGGCCTCAGCGTCATATCCGCGGATCGAGACCGTTTGTCCGTTCCGGCGCGGGCCATTGGCAACTTCCACCCCTGGCGTGAACTCCAGAAGATCCCCGACATCCCCCGCCATGGCATTTCCGGGCGCATCCGTGTCCACATTTGACGTCATGGCCGGCACTTCAAATGCGGATTGTGGACTGCGTGTTGCATAGACGGTCACCGTATCCAGCGACGTGGACGGTGTTTCCCCCGCCTCCTGGGCCGATACGACGGGCGTAAGAAAAGTACTTGAGAGGAGCACGCCCATACAGGCAAGCGGCAGCATTTGACGCATGGCAACAAACTTTCATAATGTTGGAGTCGCGTTTGCTTGCTGCCTGGCTATCGGAAAATTCCGGGTGGCTGGGTGGCTGGCTAATGGCTTACTTTGTTAAAATCAGCTTTCCGTTTCCAGTAAGCCTCAACTTGTATGCATCACTATTGTGAATGATGGTCAGCTCCCTGCCCTGCGCGAACAGATCGCTGCTTTGCATGGCGTCGTCGACAAGCGTAATCACCCGCTTGCTGTTTTTACGACTGGACTGTTTCTCCAACATTCCCGGACCATTCTTTTCACGTGAAATTACAATACATTGGCTACTTTCTGGTAATGATTATCAATAGCGCAGGAAAGAGTCAATTGCATTTTTGCGAATTGTTCTCAATAAAGGCAGCTTTGCTACGCTGCAACCGCAAGTTTCCTGCTAAGGCTTGACGCACAGTCTTTCAGCATCTCGTCGCAATATCAAACCACGGTCAGGGAGCGTTCCTTACAGACTGCAATCACTTCCGCCGGGTCGCGTTTCCACCAGTCAAGCTCGGAGAATATCTCGACCTCGTGAAAACCGTCGTAACCTGCCGCCTCGACCCAGCCGCGCAGCAGCGGGATATCTATGATGCCATCGCCCATCATGCCGCGATCCATCAGCAAATCACGGGTCGGTACGAGCCAGTCACACACATGAAACGCCAGCAACCGTTCCTTGCCCGCCCGCTGTATCTGGTTCTGTAGCTCCGTATCCCACCAGACATGATAGACATCGACGGCAACACCAATCCCCTCGCCTGCGCGGTCGCAGATATCGAGGGCATGGCGCATGGTGTTGACACAGGCACGGTCGGCCGCATACATCGGATGCAGGGGTTCAATGGCCATCTTCACCCCGGCGGCGCGGGCCTCGGGCAGAAGTGTGTTGATCGCCTCCTCCACCATGGCATGGGCACCGGCAAGGTCCTTCGATCCCGCCGGAAGGCCGCCAACGACGAGGACAAGGCATTGCGCGTCCAAGGTTGCCGCCTCCTCTATCGCACGGCGGTTATCGTCCAGCATATCAAGCCGGCCCTGCTCGGTCGCCCAGGGGAACATGCCGCCGCGACAAACACCGGTAACGGTAAGCTCCGCTTCCCTGCTCGCCTTTGCCGCCCTGGCGAGGCCCATCTCTGCGATCTGGTCACGCCAGGGGGAAATACCGCCGACCCCGGCGCGGGCATAGCCATCAATGGCCTGGGATAGATTCCATTGCGCCCGCGTCGTCGCCGTATTGATCGACAGTCGGGAATGATCCGTTATCGGCCTTGCCTTGGTCATTGCGCAATCCCGCGCACAGTCATGACGGCGGCGCAACGGGCGGCGGCTTTCTCAGGGTCCGCAAACAGGCCCGCCTTATCGGCCAACCGGAACAGCTCCGCCAGATGCTGGGTCGAGCGAGCGCTTTCCTGACCACCTATCATGGTGAAATGGTCCTGATGGCCGTTGAGATAGGCCATGAAGACAACGCCCGTTTTATAGAAATTCGTCGGCGCCTTGAAGATATGGCGGGACAGCGGCACCGTCGGCGCGAACAGCCGGTCATATTCCTCTGTCTCTTCCGCCGCAAGATGACCAAGGGCCGCGGCGGCGACGGGGGCAATCACATCGAAGATACCCAGAAGCGCATGGCTGTAGCCCTGTTCATCTCCCTTGATCAGTGCGGGATAATTAAAGTCATCTCCGGTATACATGCTGACACCGCCCGGGAGCACCCGGCGCATCCTGATCTCCTTCTGATCATCGAGGAGGGAAATTTTGATCCCCTCCACCTTCGCCGCATTATTTTCAAGAATGCCAAGGCAGCTATCCATCGCGGTATCGAGGTTTTCCGATCCCCAGTACCCCTTCAATGCAGGATCAAACATATCCCCGAGCCAGTGAATAAGAACCGGCTCCCGCACCTGGGAAAGCAGCCGGTCATAGACCTTCGCGTAATCCTCCGGCCCCTTGGCGACCCTGGTCAGGGCCCGGCTTGCCATCAATACAAGCTTCCCGCCGAGTTTCTCGATTGCTTCTATCTGGTGCTCATAGGCGGCAATGACATCATCGAGGGAACGGGCATCCGCCGGATCAAGATGGTCTGTGCCGCAGCCGCAGGCGATTTTATCCTCCGGCCCGGCTGCCTCGAGTGCATGGCGGATAAGGTCGAGGCTTTCCGCCCAGTGCAGACCGCCGCCGCGCTGCGCCGTGTCCATGGCTTCCGCAACCCCGAACCCCAGGTCCCAGAGATGCCGCCGATAGGCGATCGTTTTATCCCAGTCGATTGCGGGCTTTAGCCAGGGGTCATTATCAGTGAAGGGATCGGCGACCACATGCGCGGCGGCATAGGCGATACGGTTGCGTGCGCCGGACGTCGCGGGCTGCTGCACCGGTGTGCCCGTCAGGTCATAGCGCGCGATCTTCCCTTCCATTGTCGGCAGGATCAGGCTGGCCATCGGCTTATGTCTCCAGTTCCGGGACGTCAACAAAGCGTTTCTCGTCCCAGCTTCTAAGGGCGAGTTCCGCAAACTGAACGCCCTTGCAGGCCTCGCGCAATGTCCAGCGAAACGGCGTATCAAGAACCACATGCCTCAGGAACAGCTCCCACTGCGCCTTGAAGGCGTTGTTGAAGGGTTCTCTCTCCGGTATCAGCTGCCAGTCATCGAAGAAATTCATGGCCTGCTTCTCATCGGGATTCCAGACCGGTTTCGGCGTTGTCTCCCGTGGCTGGATCCGGCAGTCGGTCAGTCCCGAAACCGCAGACCCATGCGTCCCGTTGACATGGAAGGTAACCAGATCATCGCGGCGGACTCTTGTGCACCAGCTGCTGGCAATCTGGACAACCGCGCCATTTTTCAACTCGACAATCGCATAGGCCGCGTCATCGGCCGTGGCGTCGTAGCGCTCACCATTTTCATCCCAGCGTTCCGGGATATGGATGGCGCCGCGACAGACAACCGAACTGACATCGCCAAAAAGATTGTCGATGACGTAGCGCCAGTGGCACATCATATCGAGGATAACGCCGCCGCCGTCTTCCTTGCGATAGTTCCAGGACGGACGCTGCGCCGGTGTCCAGTCGCCTTCAAATACCCAGTAACCAAAATCGATGCGGACATCGAGGATGCGGCCAAGGGCCCCGTTATCAATCGCCTGCTTCAGTTTGAGCAACCCCGGCAGCCAGAGCTTGTCCTGTACCGCGCCGTTTTTCACACCCGCCGCCTCCGCCGTCCGGGCGAGATCAAGAGCCACGTCGAGGTTATCGGCGATTGGCTTTTCGCAATAGACATGCTTGCCTGCGGCAATGGCCTTTTTCAGAAGCTCCGCCCGCATCTGCGTGGAGCCCGCGTCAAAAAAGATCGCATCATCAGGATTGGCGAGGGCTTCATCAAGATTATCCGTCCAACGCTCAACACCATACTCTTTCGCCAGATGCTCGACTTTCGCCGCATTCCGGCCGACCAGTATCGGATCGGGCATAAGCCGGTCACCATTTGGAAGAGGCATGCCCTTTTCGGCGCGAATGGCCAGAATGGAGCGGATCAGATGCTGGTTCATCCCCATTCTGCCCGTTACCCCATGCATGATGATACCGATCCTGCGTTCCATCTAGAAATTCCTTTCAGTCAAATCATTCAAGTCCGGGTTCCCGGTACAATGTTAGAATTCAGTCCGCGAGCCATCTGTCGAGATTTTCCCGAACGAAGGCGTCGTCATTCAATTCAGGATATAACCGGTAGACACGGTCAATTTCCGCGAGCTGGCCCGGCCCCAGCTCCTCCTCGGGATCAAGACACCAGATTCCTTCCAGCAAGCCCTGCCGGCGCAGTACTTCATGCAGTCCGGCAATAACTCCCTGATAGTCATTCGCGGCGTCGAAAAAGGCGCCATTGCTGTCGGTTACCGCCGCATCGCGGGTCCACCATTTCACGGGAATCTTCTCCTGCCCGCGAAGGGCGGAAATTTCCTCAACCAGCTCGACGGCCTTGCGGGTCCAGACGGACCAGTGACCAAGCAACCCTCCGACAATGTTGAGGGTATCGGGCTGGCCTTTGATCTGCACCGGGAAGGGTGTCAAAAGATCGCCGACGATATGGTCGTCATTGCCGGTATAGAGAGTGATACGATCCTTCGCCCCGGCGTCGGCCACCCCGCGCACCACATCAAGGGTCTTGTAGCGATTAAAGGGCGCGAGCTTGATCCCGACAACATTCTCGATCTCCGCGAACCGCTTCCAGAAGGCATAGGGAAGATTGCGACCGCCGACGGCAGGCTGCAGATAGAAACCCACCACCGGCATGACATCGGCAACTTTTTGGCAATGTGTGACAAGTTCATCGACGCTGGCGTCATTCAGCGCGGCCAGACCCAGAAGAACCGCATGATAGCCAAGCGATTTTGCAATCTTCGCCTCACTCAGCGCCTGTTCCGTCTTTCCGACAACTCCGGCGACCATAAAAGGCGTCCGCTCAACCCAGCTTTCCGCCTCTTCCGCCGCAAGCCGGAGAACCGGCTCATACAGCCCGACATCCCGAATGGCGAATTGCGTCGTATGCACTCCCACCGCGATACCGGCGGAACCGGCATCAAGGTAATACCGGCTGAGCGCCCGCTGACGCCGGGTATCCAGCTCTCTGTGGCTATTCAGGGCAAGCGGCTGCGCCGGAATCACGCCGCCACGCCGAAATGCGGCAAGGGTTTCTTGTGGAATTTTATCAATTCGCATTTGGTTTTTTCCTTGAATTACCAATCGTTACTAACGGTTGCGAAACAGGGTGACAGAGGTATCCGAGAATGACATCGACAACATGCTGACGCCGCTTCTTAAGTTCCTCTGCCGAAGACAGGTCTCGTCCGAAAATTTCCGACAGGGTATGAAGGTTGGAAAAATAGAGATAGGAAACCCCCGCGATCGAGATATAGAGCTCGATCGGGTCCACATCCGGGCGGAACTGCCCGGCACTCTCTCCGCGCTTGAGCAGTTTCGAGATTGTGTTTACCAGCGGCATGTTGAGGGTCATGACCGAATTTGACGCCTTCGCATGAACGGCGCCATGCAGGTTTTCCTCGTTCAGTATGGCGATGAATTCCGGATGCCTGGAAAACCATTCAAAACTGAACGTACATAATTCCGTCATTGCTTCAATCGGGTCACGCCCGCCCAGATCCAGGCTTTCCTCGGCGCTTCGGATATCCAGATAGATTTTCTCCAGCACCGCCTGGAAAAGCCCGTCCTTGCTGTTGAAGTAATGAAACAGCATGCGCTTGCTGACCCCCGCCGCCCGTGCGATATCGTCGGTGCGGGCCCCTTCGATCCCCTTGTTCGTGAACTCGACCGTCGCCGCATCAAGAATCTGCTTGCGGGTCCGTTCAGGGTTACGGGTGCGTGGCGTGGCGGTTACCATGGCGGATCAGTAGTTTCCATCGTTGACTTCAAAATGTGTCGGCTTGCCGAGGCTCGCCTGCCCGCGCGCGACCCAGTCCGCGGTCCAGTCTATGAGCCTTGCCAGCGGTACCGACGGATAGCCGAACAGATGCTGCTGTTCATTCGTATTGACCAGCCAGGCGGTCTCGCCCTCTTCGCCTTCGAAAATAGCGGGTTTGTCAAATTTTCGGGCAAACAGCTGTGCAACGGCGCGAATGCTCGTCACTTCCGGGCCGGAAATATTGATCGGTGACATCGGCGTATCCGCATGGGCGAGGCAGCGCAAGGCGCAGGCATTCGCATCCCCCTGCCAGATCACATTCACATGTCCCATGGCGAGGGAGACCGGTTCGCCGTTGAGGACGGCCTGCGCGACGTCATGCAACACCCCGTAGCGCATATCAATGGCATAGGACAAACGGAACAGCCGACCCGGCGTATTGTTAAGGCCTGAAAAATACTCGAAAATCCGTTCTCGCCCAACGCAGGAATTTGCATATTCACCTTGCGGCGTCGGCAAGACATCCTCGGTTGCGCCCTGATGCCGGATATCGACGAAGGGATAAACGCAGGCTGTGGAGAACGCGACGATACGACTGGTGGCGAAATGGCTTGCGACCAGCGCCGGGACATGACTGTTCATCGCCCAGGTGAGCGGCTCATTCCCACTGGCCCCGAACTTCATGCCCGCCATGAAAATAACATTCTCCGTCACCTCAAGCTGCCGCACGGCCGCCTCGTCAAGAAGATCGCAGGCGACGGTTTCAACCCCGGCGTCTTCCAGCTCCTTGCGGACGGACTGGTCGGAGAAGCGGGCGACGCCGATAATTCTGCGATCCGGGTCCGCACGCTTTGCCATCCGTGCAAGCGACGGGCCCATCTTGCCGCCGATACCGAGGATCGTGATGGCGCCGGGGGCCCTGGCAAGATCCTCCGCCACGCCGGGTAAGGGTCGTGTCATGAAGTCTTCCAGCTCCGCTACATTTTCAAAGCGATCCGGCAAATTGGTCATGGTTTTGTCTCCAACATCGTAAAAGTCCAGTCATCTTCCGGCACGCCGTCATCAAGATCCGGATGCTCGCGAACACCAAGGCCCGGAACCTGAAGCGAGCGCACGTCCAGTGATCCGTCCTTGATCCAGAGCGCGCCGGAATCCCCGTGACTGATATAAAGTCCCGCGTGGTGGTCCAGCGCCGCTTCGCGTTCGGCCTCCGGCAGATGTGAAAGACCGCTGAAATAATGATGGCCGTTCCGCTCGACATGCGGAATGCCCAGCGTGGCAACCACCGCGAGATCGGCCTGCAACGGCACCACGGCGAGATTTGTCAAATCCTCCGCCGAGAGGAAATACTGCGCCTTGCCGACAGCGTGATTACGCACCGCCGCGAGACCCGTGTTGATCAGGGAGCGATAAACACCCTTGCAGTTTTTGTGGCTGACGCCATCATAGCCAAGGGCTATAGCATCAAAAAAGGCCTCCGCCCAGCCATCCGCCTCATCAATAAGCAAGGGCTTTCCGATCGCCGCCATGGCCTCGGCAGGCAGCGCCGACGCCATCGCAACATCACGATGCAGCGGCTGTTCAATGAACAGGACCGACTCCCAGAGCGTATCGAGCGCGGGTGTTGACTTGATCCTCTCCACCAGTGCGACAAAATCTTCGAGGTTTTTGTACTGCTCGTTCCCGTCAAAGGTCATCCGGACCGGCCGTTCCGTTGCCGCAACCACTGTCGCAATCTGGCTCAGCCTGTCAATATCCTCGTCAATCTGGCCACCGACCTTCACCTTAAGGTAGTCGAGCTTGTCAACGGCGAGATACTCTTCCAGCGTAACCGGGAAGCCGTCATTTGGCGCATCCGCTTCCTTGTCGGCGGCGGAAATGGGATCAACCAGCCCGACGGTATGCCGAAGCGCGATCTGATCGAGCGGTTGTTTCGGCAACGCGCCGAGGACATCTGAATATTTGACTTCCGGCAATAACGCAGCAGGGTCAATCCCCAGACTGTTGTTGCGTACCATCTGATCGAATGTCTGGCCGGTCCGGCGTCCGACCGCATCGATAACCGCGCGCTCCATCATCGAGCTTGCGAAAGAAGCACCGAGCCGGTTAAACCCGCGGGCGAGCGATTTCGCCTCGATCTCCTCTCGGGTTGAGAACCATAAGTCATAGGGCGTGCCATAGCCTGCCTCGGCGTAAACAGCGCGGGCATCACGTACGGCCTGGAGCAGGTCCGCGACATTATCGGCGGGCGTCTTCTCGGGTGACTTGTCAAACCATTTATAGGCGAGAAAGTCGCTGGCCACACCTGCTGCCCTTGCGCCATTCTCAAACTCTATCTCGACTTGCAGGATGCCAACCGGCGCCGCCTCCATTGTTACGACGCCAAAACGGAACGGAAGACGGGTAAAGGCGTTGCGTACAACAACGCGGCTGTCGATAACGCGCAGTTTCGGCGCACTCATTTTACATTCTCCATTATGCCGTGAATATAACCGGCGGCAAGGGCCGCTGTCGTCACGCCGTCGGGTTCATACACAAATGGCTCGACCGCAACAATTCCATCATAGCCAACGTCCTTCAAAGCCTGAAAGATCGGGGTGAATTCGTTTTCCCCCTGACCCGGCGCGCGCTGGTTGGTATCATTGACCTGAATATGCGCAACCCGCCCGGTGGGCAGCCACTGACGAATAAGGGCGTCGACCGATTGTTCTTCCGTAAGGCCCGCCGACGCCGTATCGATCATGGTTTTAAGGGCAGATGAATTGATCGCATCAACGAGCACCGCCGCCTCATCCACGGTGTTCACGAAATCCGTCTGGTTTCGGCTCAGCGGTTCAAGGCAATAGGTCACCCCTGCGGCCATTGACCAGCTTGCAATCCGCTCAAGACAATCCATTGCGTTCTCCCGGGCTGCCTCCGGTGTAGCAGCATGTGACAGCAACCGCTGTTTAGGCGACCCATGCACAAGGACTGAACCGCCCATACCCGCGCACAGCTCAATCAGATGCTGCAACTGGGACAGGGTCTTCCCCCTCAGCTCCTTGTCATCGGTTGTCAGTGACAAACCCGCCGGAGCCACCAGAAGCCAGTGCAGGCCGGTAATTTCAATCCCATGATCCTCGGCTATCCGCCGATGCTCCGCCGCGTCGGCGTCGGTAATGGAAAACGGGTCGTGCGAAATCGTAAAGGGCGCAACTTCGAGTCCCTTATAACCCAGGGCAGCTGCAATCCTGCATTGGTCCTGAAACGGGTAATCCCGCAATACTTCATTGCATAGGCTTAGTAACATTCTGGATCAGCCTCCCGGCAGACGGACAAAGAACAAGTCCTGAAAAACATAATTAATGACTAGCCCGGCCACGACGGCGAGCGCAAGCGCTGTTAGCAATCTTTTCGGATCGGACAATCTTCCGTATTTCATCGCCTCTGTTGCGACAACGAAGACAAATATGAAAATCGGCGTCGCAATCCAGAACGGAACATGCGGAAACAGCAAAATCGCATAGGCCATTGTAATGAAAAGGGTAATAGCAGTCCGCTTTACCATGGCGGAGCCCAGCCAGCCAACGATCTGTTGTTTGTTCAGGCTCATTCTAAAGCCACCGCGCTTTATCGAACGGATAAAAATGAAGAGTCCCGCAATCGTCAGGAAAAGCCCGAGAAACCCCGGAACAATACCCGGAACGGTATAGGAATTTACATTCAGGTTCTCTAGCCTCGGCAGGCGCAGGCTTTCAACAACAACCCCGATGCCGAACAGTGTCAGGATGATCGAGGAAATAAAATCAGCCCTGTTCATGGAAGGTGTGCTCATGATGGCCCTCCTTCGGTTTTTTTCCTGAGTTTGCGGCTAACGAACTGCCGGATCGACGGCATTGTCAGCAAAATAAACAGAAGCGCCGAAATCCAGAGGACCATACTGATTGGTCGGTTGAAGAACTGGGTCAGGTCACCGTCCGACAGGACAAGTCCCCGCCGCAGGCTCTTATCCAGAATATCCCCAAGAACGATACCGAGAATGAGCGGCGCCAGCGGATATTTGAGCTCACGGAGGATAAAGCCGAAAACGCCAAAGAACAGCATCACCCAGACATCAAACGTCCGGCTCGCAATCGCGAAGGCACCCACCGTGCACAGAACAAAGATTATCGGCATCAGCCGTTCCCGCGTCACTTTAAGGACAAGCACCAAGGGTCTGGTCAGAAGCAATCCGAGAACTCCCATGGCGATGGTCGCAAGGAAGACCATGGCGACGACGGAATAAACAAATCCGGGGGATTCGATCATGATCAGCGGGCCGGGACGAATTCCGTGAATAATCATGGCGGCGAGCAGGACCGCGGCAGGCGCAGAGCCCGGAACCGCGAGGGTCAGAACCGGAATCAGGGCACCCGGAACCGCTGCATTATTGCCGGTTTCCGCCGCGAGCAATCCCTCAATCGACCCTTTACCGAACTCTTCCTTTTTCTTGGATGCTTGCCGTGCCGCCGCATAGGATGCCCACGACCCCATATCCTCTCCTACACCGGGGATCAGGCCCATCAGCGTCCCGATAAGCCCGGAGCGAAGTGCCGTGAATTTATACTTGTAGGATTCGCGAATACCCGCCCAGACGCTGTCGGTCTTGGCCCGCACCGCTTCATAGGCTTCATGGCGCATGACGGTGAGAATTTCCGCAAGGCCGAACGCGCCGACCATGGCGGGCAGCAGACCGATACCGCCGGAAAGGTCCGTTGATCCATAGGAAAATCGCGGAACCGCGTAAATGCCTTCCTGGCCGATTGTCGCGATAAACAGGCCCAGAAAGCCCGCGATCCAGCCCTTGATCGGATCGTCGAGAGAGGTCAGCTGGCCAGAGATAAGGACGCCGAAAACAGCGAGCCAGAAAAATTCAAAAGCGCCGAATGACAAGGCAAATTCGGCCAGGGCCGGCGCGATAACGGCCAGCGCGACCATGCCGACCATGCCGCCGAAGACCGAGCCGGTGGTGGCAATTGCCATGGCGGCGCCCGCCTTCCCGGCGCGGGCCAGCGGGAACCCGTCAAGAGCCGTTGCGGCATTTGCCGGGGTTCCCGGAATATTGAGCAGGATCGCGCTTCGGCTCCCACCGTAAATCGCGCCCACATACATGCAGATCAATATCAGGATTGCCTGATCGGCTTCCATCTTGAAGGTCAATGTGGTCAGGAGCGCAACGCCGAGCGTCGCGGTCAGCCCCGGCAGCATACCAACGATAATACCGAGCAACGTCGCCCAGATCACATCAATGGCAGACCAGCTCATGAGGATCGAGGCCACCGAGTCGGCAAATGAAATCAAGCCGTCCATGAATTAACTTTCCTGATCCCGGCCCCGCCCCTGACAGGGAAGACCGGGCGAACGATGGCATACCCTTGACGCGACTTGCGTCAAGGGTGCTTTGAATGGTTCAAACGTTAGGGACGTGTGAAGCCGTATTTGGTCGGATCATTCTCCGTCTTGCCGCCATCGAACAGCAGGAAGACATTCTGAGTCAGCGCAGGCTTGATCGCCGCCTGCGCCGCATCGCCAGATGACGGATCGAGGATTGCGCCCCGGTTTGCGGCATATTCGCTCAATGCCTGTGAATTGGCGATTTTGTCTGCCCAGATGGCATTCATTGTCTCAATCACATTGGCCGGAACATCCGAAGGTGCCCAGATGCCGAAATAGTTGTTGGCAGTCTTGATGTCCGGAATCCATTGCTTGATTGACGGAATTTCGCCATACCCTTCAATCACCAGCGGCTTATCCGCAAGAACGGCAAGCGGCTTGAGGCGACCGGCGCGGATCATCTCCGCCTGCTCGGAGGCAAGCTGTGTCGTGATCTTGGTCTCGCCGGATACCGCCGCGAGAACCGCTGGATTACCGCCATCATAGCTGACGTGACGGTATTTACCGCCTGTGGTCTGGGCAATTGATTCCATGGCATTATGGCCGCCAGAGGTAACACCGGCGGTCGCTACCGTGACGCTGTCGGGATCGCTCTTCATTGCGGCAAGCAAGTCACCGAAATCGTTGTACCCGGCATCAGGGTTGGCGCCGACCACGGCAACATTGGCGTTATGCAGATACATCTGCAAGTCCGTTGCCGGAACGTCGAGCATACCGAGAACCTGATAGGCGCCGACGTCAATCGCGGCGCCCGCGGCCCATGTCAGGCCATCATGATCTGCCTGCCAGGCATTGGTTGTCCCGACGGAGCCTGCGGCGCCCGGCTGATTGACGATAACAACCGTCTGGCCAAGCGCGTCTTCAAGCTCTCCGGCAAGAACGCGCGTAACGCTGTCTGTGGATCCACCGGCGGACCAAGGAACAATGATTGTGACCGGTTTTTCCGGCTTCCAAGAGTAATCTTCTGCCGTGGCTGGCGTAGCAAACAAAGCCAGGGCAGCAAGCGTTGATAGGATGAGTTTCATTTTTATATCTCCCTGAACGAATAAGTAACCTGCTGGATACTTAAGGGAAGATATTGATAATTCCCCGGCTTTGTCAAGAGTCCTTTTCCGGCACACATTATAAGCTTGTAATATATGGTTAACAGCGCGCGACCCCGCTCGCAAAAGACGAGCAGAGATCAAGACGAAACCAAACAACGCGAATCGCGACCGGTACTGTCCGGTCAATTGTGGTGTTCTTTTGAGGCTCTATCCTATCTGGACAGCTTATCTATGTAGTTCGTGGTAATCCGGACATTCTCAAAATCCGGATCCGCCAGAACCTCAAGAAGAAACGTAAGGTTATTGCCAAGACCTTCGATTTTCGTTTCGGAAAGGGCTTTGCGCATTCTCGCGATGGCGGCGGCCCTGTCCGTTCCCGAGGTGATGATCTTGGCGATCATCGGGTCGTAGTAAGGCGTGATCTTGTCGCCCTGCTCAACACCGGTATCAATTCGTAAATCCTCTGTTTCCATCGGAAATTGCAGAACTTCAAGTGTTCCCGGTGACGGCATGAATTTTTTCTCCGGCCGCTCTGCGTAAATGCGGCATTCAAGGGCATGGCCGGTAAGTTTAATATCCTCCTGTCTGGCGGATGTATAGACGCCGGTCGCCGCCTCTATCTGGCACCGCACCAGATCGACCCCGGTCACCATTTCGGTCACCGCATGCTCCACCTGAATGCGCGTGTTCATTTCAAGGAAGTAGAAATCCTCCCGGTCGCAGTCATAGATAAATTCAACCGTCCCGGCGCCGAGATAAGCCTGATGCCGTACCAGAACCAGCGCCGCTTCCTGCATCCGTTCACGAATCCCCTCCGGCAGGGCAGGCGCCGGAGCCTCTTCTATGATTTTCTGAAACCGGCGCTGAATGGTGCAGTCGCGATCGAAAAGATGGATACCCTCCCCATTCCCAAAGCCGAACACCTGTATTTCGACATGACGGGCATTTGCCACATATCTTTCGAGGAAAATCGAGGAATCGCCGAAAATCCGCTCGGCCAGCTTTTGCGTCGTCTCGATTTGCGCTTCAAGTTTTTCTGCGGACTTGACCGCGCGCATCCCGATACCGCCGCCGCCCGCCGCCGCCTTCACCAGCAGGGGGTAGCCAATTGTCTCAGCGATTTTCGCAGGATCACCCTCATCGCCCGGGCGGAACCGACCGCTGCCGGGCAAGACAGGAACATCCAGGCTGATCGCCAGTTCCCGCGCGCGCTCCTTGTCGCCCATGGCGTCGATGGTTTCGGGCGCCGGGCCAATCCAGAGATGGCCCGCTTCCTGAACCTTACGTGCAAATCCGGCATTCTCCGCGAGCAGGCCGTAACCGGGATGGACAGCATTCGCGTCACTTTCCCGCATGACATTCAGGATCGCCTTGATATCGAGGTAACTTTCACTCACCGGCGCCGGACCGATTTCATAAGCCTCATCCGCCATCCTGACGTGAAGCGCCTCTTTATCCGCTTCGGAATATACGGCAACGGTGGGGATTCCCATCTTCCGGCAGCTACGGATGATACGGCAGGCAATCTCGCCGCGATTGGCAATCAACAGTTTCTCAATGGATTTCATCGTCTTCTTTCACTTGTTTTTGTTTTTTCAGGCGGTTGATCCTGATTTTATGTGACTTAATCGAAAGCCGCGACAGGTTATTCCGCTTGTGCTTTCTTGTCTAACCATACTGCGCGACGCTGCGTGAAAACAACAGTTGCGAGAACAAATATCGCGGCCCTACCCAAAACACAAGGCATAGAAATACCCTGATAAACCGCACTAATCAGCGATTTTTTAACATGTTCAGGTTATATGATATGCCCGGCTTACCGGATGGAGGTCTCTTTCCTGATAGCACAGGAAAGAAATATCACCTAAAGGGTGAGTTTTGAAATTGCCATCAAAACCGGGAACAGAGAAACTCAGTCAACGCCAAGCAGGTCGTATATTTTACGTGTGTACACGCCGAATTCCGGCTCGGTGACCATGGCAAGATGACGCGGCACATCAAGCTCAATGATATGGCATTAACCCATATGGTAATTCATTCATCGTCAATACCGCTTATATGAAGGAAAACCCCGAAGCTGTTGCAAAATTTGTTTCGGTAACCCAGCGCGCCTATAATGCCTGTGTCGAAAACCCCGAGCCTTGCGTTGATGCCCTGATGACAGCCGCCAGCGGCCTCGATAGAGGCGCCATGTTTGATCAATGGACACGGGTCAAGGAACTCATGTCCGACAAAATCACTATGACTGAGGGGCTAGGCTTCTTCGACGGAGAGCGTATCCAGAATACCTATAACCTGATCGAAACCTATTTCGGTATGGAGAAGCCATTCGATCCGGCGAAGGCCTATACAAACGAGTATCTCGACGGATCCCTCAAGATGACGGCACAATAAGCAGCGGGATGCTTCTTAAAACAAGGCCGGATGATAACAAATGTCGTCCGGCCTTTTTGTGCCGTCCTTCTTCAGTACATATTCTAGCGATAGGTCCGTTCGCTGATATCGGTTCGATCAATGCGCGCAATCAGGGCCGACAGAAATGCCTGCTCGGCGCGGTTAAGCTGAACCTTTGGGTTCCAGACAACATAAACATCTATTTTCCGCAAATCCTCATAGGGTGGCAACTGCCAGAGTTGCCCATCCTCAAGATCGCGGCGGACGACATGGATGGGCAGGGGCCCAATGCCGAGGCCGGCAATAATCATGCGCCGCACTTCCTCCAGATGGGCGGAGGTGCCGACGACCCGGTCGCTTAAATGGGCCTCTGCCCGCATCAGGGTGACGGGCCTTAGCGCATCATCCAGCTGGTCGGTGACAAAGCTGACCGAAGAGTGCCCGGCCAGATCCGCAATGGTAAGGTTTTTCTTGCCGAACAACGGATGGGAGGGGCCGCAAAAGAAACCGAAATACTCCTGAAACATCCGCCGGTAACGCAGCTTCGGGCTACGGTCATGGACCAGGCAAACCGCCAGTGAGGCGTGGCGGGCCGTCAGGTTCTCGAGGGCGTAGCGGCTTGCCGTGACATCAATGGACAAGGTCGCATGGGGGTGCGTCGCGTGAAATTCCGTCAGGGTATCGTTGAATAGCGGGCTGACGACATGGCTGGCCATGGCAATCCTGACATGCCCCCTCACTTCATCTGTAACTTCCCGCATCAGGGTGCCAAGCCGCAGGATAGAGCCGTGAATTTCAATTGCCTCCCGTTCCCGCACCTTTCCTGCCGCCGTCAGGCGAAACTGGCCCGGGGGCCGATCAATCAGGCGCTTGCCGCTCCTGCTTTCCAGCCGCTTTAGCGCGCTCGACAGGGTTGGCTGCTTCAACCGAAGCACCTCCGCCGCTTCCGTCAGGCTTTTCGACTTTGCAATGACGATAAATGTCCGGAGCAGATTCCAGTCCAGTTCACGGGCGAGACGCTCTATCGGGTCGGTTTTTTCCATAGACTATAAATTTCATCAATACTGAACATTGCCATTATCTATTTGATCAATACTAACCGCTATGCAACGCTTAAATCCAGAAGATTTATTAGGGTATGGGGAGGCCTGATGACGATCGAGACGCGTGAAGCACGGCAACCGTGGAAACTGCTGGCGCCCTCGCTTACAGCTGTCACGCTGCTGCTAATCATCCCGCTCCTGTTCATTGTCGTATATTCATTCTGGCTGCGCACGGCGACGGGCGCCGATCAGGTTGGCTTTTTCCTTGATAACTGGGAAGAGGCGCTGACCGATGCCTTTTATCGTGACATTCTTTTCTACACCCTCAAGATCGCGGCGATCACCACCGTCGTTTGCGCCCTCATGGGCTATCCGGCCGCTTACTTCATCGCACGATCCAAGGGCAACAAGGCCCTGCTGCTGCTTTTGCTCATGCTGCCGTTCTGGATCAGCTATATCATCCGGACCATGTCATGGATAAATATTCTGGGGGTTTCGGGCGCGGTGAACACCCTGCTGTTGTCGCTCGGCATTACCGATGAGCCGATCCAGATGCTCTATAATCAGGTGACGATTGTTCTCGGCCTTGTGCATTTCCTGCTCCCCTTCATGATCCTGAACATCTATGTCAGTCTGGAGGGAATTGACAGGACGTTGGAAGATGCGGCCCGATCCCTCGGCGCGACGGGGTGGCAGAGTTTCCTTGAGGTCACCCTGCCGCTTTCCATCGCGGGCCTTGCGGCGGGCGGATTGCTCTGCTTTGTCCTTGCCG